>CABSNF010000014.1 GCA_902478995.1 uncultured Collinsella sp. | reverse complement strand
GTACAGGTTTTTGTATCTTTCGACGGGCTTCATTATACGAGCAAACTGCTCGCGTTTTCCCAGATTGCACAAAATGCGCAGCGAATGGGTGCATCTCCATACGCCTCTACAAAACCTGTACTTTTGCGACTGCGCCTAGCTGCGAGCGAGAAGCCTGTTCTTAACGCCCCTGCATCCGCGTGCGTCGCGGAGACAAGAAAAGGGGGCGAGAGATGGAACAGACAATGCGGCGCCAAGAGCAGCTGCCCGGTGCCTTTAGTGGCGCTACTACCAACAGCCAGCACGGCCGCGTCCGCTGGTATCTGGTCCACACCCCCAATGGTAAAGAGCGCGAGACCTGCGAAAAGGTCCGCCGCATTATCCCGCACGAGCTGATGCAGGACGCTTTTGTGATGCAAAAGGAGTTCTGGTTTAAGCGGGACGGCGCCTGGTCGCTCCAAAACAAACCCATGTACAAGGAATACTTCTTCGTCGCCACGCGCGATGCCGCCCTGCTCGACAAGGCCTTGGCCCAGTTGAGCTTTGGCTGCCGCATTGCCGGCAGTAGGGAGCGGGCCTATGCGCCCATGCCGGACGATGCGCAGGACTGGTACCGCAGTGTGCTCGATGACGACGGCGTGGTGCGCAACAGCGTAGCCCGCATAGAAGACGGCGTGCTGCACATAGAGCAGGGGCCCTTGGTGGGGCAAGAGGCCCGCGTTAAAAAGATCGACCGTCATAAACGCTGGTGCCTGGTGGACGTGGGCGAAGGCGATTCCGCTTTTAGGGAGCTGCTACCGCTCGACGTACCCAGCAAAACGTAAGGGAGACGTTGCACCGGCCGTTCGTTCGCATTTTTGAAATTACTGATTGGGGAATCTCTGGTGGACAGGGACGTACGTTTGACTTTGGCTGCTAAGGAAGTAACAGAGAGCTGTGCATCTGTGGGGGACGCACTGGCTATTAAAGAGATTAAACCGAGCGGTACTCTTGGCTATCGCTTTGTTAAGAGGCTGTTTGATCTGGTGTTCAGTCTTTTGATGAGTGTACTGTTGCTTATCCCCATCGCCATTGTGTGTGCGCTCATTAGCCTTGAGACGCCCGGCAGTCCTATGTATACGCAAGAACGCGTTGGCAAGGGTGGAAAGACAATCAAGATTTTCAAGCTTCGCAGTATGGTCGCCGATGCTGGCGATGTGCAGAAGTATCTGAGTCCCGAGCAGCTACATCAGTGGGAAGTTGAACGCAAGGTTGACGATGATCCTCGTATTACCAAGATTGGTCAGTTCATTCGTAAATGCTCTATCGATGAGATGCCTCAGTTTCTGAACGTGCTTAACGGCGATCTTTCCGTTATTGGACCGCGTCCCATTACAAGGGATGAGCTTGAACAGCATTTTTCTGACGAGGAAAAGGCTGAGTTGCTTTCCGTCCAGCCTGGCATTACAGGCCTTTGGCAGGCGACTGACCGAAACGAGGCAACCTTCGACAGTGGCCTGCGACAGAAGATTGAGCTTCGCTATGTGCGTAATCGTTGCTTCTGCATGGACTGGAAATGTTTCACCGGCACTTTTGGTGCCATGTTCGGCAAGAAGAGGACGGGGCGTTAGATGGCTAATCCAATTCGTGTCGCACAGATAGTCGGAAAAATGAATGGCGGCGGCGTTGAGGCCGTCGTCATGAATTACTACCGTCATATTGATCGTAGCAAAGTGCAGTTTGATTTCCTTATCGATTCCGATTCGTCGCTTGTCCCTCGCGAGGAGATTGAATCACTCGGTGGCAGAGTTTTCGAGATTCCGCCCTACCAGCACGTAATTGAATATCAGCGAGAGCTTCAGCGCCTCTTTAGGGAAGAGGGCTGGAAGATCGTACACAGTCACATCAATGCGCTTTCGGTTTTTCCACTGCGCGCTGCGAAGAAGGCGGGTGTCCCCGTGCGTATCGCCCATAGCCACTCTACGAGCGGTAAGGGTGAGTATGCCAAGAATGTTCTTAAGGCAGTGCTGAAAACGCAATCTAACCGGTATCCGACGCATCGATTTGCATGTAGCCGGTTTGCCGGTGAGTGGCTTTTCGGTAAAGCTGCACACTTCGAGGTCGTATACAACGCAATTGATTTGGGTCGCTTCCGCTTCAATGCGGAGGCTCGCGCTCAAGCGCGAGTCGACCTGGGCCTCGTCGGCAACCAGTTTGCCATTGGGCATGTGGGACGCTTTACTGCCCAGAAGAACCATGCATTTTTGATTGATGTTTTTACTGAGGTCGTAAAGCGCCGCGACGATGTCGTCCTGTTGCTTGTCGGTACCGGCGAAGCCGAGGCCTCCGTAAAGTCCTTGGTGGATGAACGCGGTCTTACCGATCGCGTTATGTTTCTGGGACAGAGAAGCGATGTCAATCGTTTGTACCAGGCGTTTGATGCGTTCGTTCTGCCAAGCCTTTACGAAGGCCTGTGCCTCGTCGGCGTCGAGGCACAGGTGTCTGGCCTGCCGTGCCTGCTGAGTGATGCGATTACGCGCGAAGTGGACGTAACGGGGGAATGCAAGTTCTTGCCGATTGATAGTCCTGCCGTGTGGGCCGATGAAATCGATTCACTCTTGCCGTACTCGTATGAGGGTCGATCGTCTATCTCAAGTGGGCAATTCGCCGATTACAACATTGAGTTGCAAGGCGAGCGACTGACTTATAAATATCTAGATCTCTACTCAAGGAATTAGATGGCAAACAGTAACTTGGTATCGGTGATTGTGCCGGTATATAACGTTAAGCCTTATCTGCGGGAGTGCTTTGATAGCATTTGCCGTCAAAGCTATCGTAACATCGAGATCATTCTTGTCGATGACGGCTCGACTGATGGTTCTGGCGAGCTTTGTGATGTTCTTGCTGCAAGCGACGACCGTACCACCGTTTTGCATAAGGAAAATGGCGGTCTTTCCGACGCTCGTAATGCAGGGCTGCGTATTGCTCAGGGCGACTGGATTTCCTTCGTTGATAGCGACGACTACATTTCTCCTGTTTTTATCGAGGTTCTTTTTAACGCCTGCCGCGATACGGGATGTCAGATATCTGCTGTTCCATTTGGCAAGCCGTTCAATGATGGTGATGCTTGCTCTTTGGTGGAGTCTCTTGACCCCGTGGCGCCTGCGAAGGCACTGCCTTCGTCCGATGTCCAGCGTCTGATGTTATATCAGACGCTGGACACCGGTGCCCCGTGGCGCCTTTACGCAAAGGCGCCACTGGGCATTGACCCGTTCCCTAAGGGGCTGTATTACGAGGATCTCGCTAGCGTCTATAAGATTATTCACAAGGTTGATTCCGTTGCCGTTGTCGATTGCCGTGAGTTGTATGCATATCGCATGAGAAGTAACAGCATTATCAGGCAAGAATATCGACACATTAAAGGCGAGTCCGCATTGATAATTGCCGATCGGCTCTACCAGGATATTTGTAATTGGTATCCGGACCTAAGTAAAGCCGCCGCTTCGCGCTGCTTTTCTGTTTGTAGGATGGTTTACGCACAGATTCCGATGGCTGGGGTCTCTGAAAGCGACCTTAAAGACCGCGATGACCTTTGGAATAACTTATCTACATTTCGTTTGCCTGTTCTGAAGGATTTCGAAGCTAGAAAAAGAGAACGCTTGGCAGCATTTTTTGCCTGCTGCGGAAGAAGAATTTTTTCCGTATTTTGTTCTGCCTGTCGCTTATCTGGATTAATGCAATAACTAACTTGAAAGTAGCTTAAACAATGTTTGTTATATCATTAATGACGTTATATTTTCTTTTGCTGCTTGCAATCTCTCAAGAGCTATCAAAAAGTGATTGGATGAATCCAGCATCAATTTGTAACGCCTCTTTCTTTATTTGCTCACTCGCTGAATTGTATAACTGCCTTGTCTTCGGTACTGAAGTCTCCCTCCATGGAGGATTACTTATTTGCTTCTTTGTTACCGTCTTTGATGTCGCATCGCTATTTTTCTTGCTTTATTTTAGACATATAAAAGTGCAGCGAAGCAAACTTAATGCTAGTGTTGAATCGACGACTCTTGTAAGGATTCAAGTTCCGACATCTCTTGTTCTATTGGCTGTTGTCCTTGGGGTCGTTACTGCCGTTTTGTTTTTGAAAGATGTTCGATCAGCTGTTTCGGGTCCTGTTGCTGGGGACTGGAATTCTTTAATGAATTCTTACCGAACTGCATCTGCTTATAGCGGCGATGATCCTTCAGTCGGGCTTTCGTCTTTATCCAATATATGCTTTAAATTGCTTACCATTTTTTCGTTTGTATATCTAATTATTGGTTTTAACAATATTATTTGCGATGGATTTAGCATCAAAGATTCTCTCATGCTTCTCCCCGCTGCGTTTTATGCAATTTGTCAATTATTGAATGGCGTAAGGCTAGGTGCCATTGTTTTTGTCTGTTCATGCGTTTGCTGCATATGGATTTTACTATCGATTAACAGTGGGTGGACGATAAGAATAACCCTTGGGAAGTTTATCAAAATTGTATTCGCTCTTGTTTTTGCCTGTTTCTTATTTTGGGTTGCCTCTTGGTTTGTTGGACGAGAAGTTACTCTTGGACCATTGGATTATATTTGCAGCTACATTGGCTATTCATTTGTTTTATTTGATAAATTTCTTCAAAATCCTGGTGTTGCAAGCAAGTACTTTGGCTCGGAGACTTTCGTAGCACTATATTCGTCTTTTGGACGAAATTTTGGCTTTACTAATTTAGTTTCATCCGGTAACCATGAGTTTCGTTCTTGGGGTTCAATCGATCTCGGTAATGTATACACGGTATTTCGATTGTGGTATCACGATTTCGGTTTTGGCGGTACTGCGCTATTTAGCCTCTTAACTGGTCTTTTTTATTCAAACCTCTATGAGCATGCTCGCATGCTTCATGGTGGGTCCCCGCTGTCTTTTTCGATGATTTCGTATACCTATCTTTCTTCGGGCATATTCTCCATGCCGCTTGTTGGAAAGCTCACCTCATCTCTCTTTACTCCAACGACTTGGTTTTTAGCCATCTCGTCTCTGTTCCTAAGTGAGTGGATAAAAAGATATCAGAAACGACAACCCCCTATGAACTAGTCCATTATCTAGAAAAGGTATCAGAATGAAAAAAGTTTCAATTATTACTCGTCATAACGTTCTCAACTACGGGTCTGTCCTCCAGGCTTATGCTACGCAAGAAGTTGTTAAAAACTTGGGGTACGATCCTGTTGTTGTTGACTATCGGAGATGCGCTGAGACCCTTGATTCTCTTGTGAAGCGTTATTCAGAAGGTAGGTCTCTGCCTCATCGCATCTATAGGAACACGGTTTGGCGTTTGCTGTACGGTGCAGGTGAGAAGCGTTTTAAGAGCATGAGAGAGCAGTATCTGACTCTTTCTCCGCATTGTGATGAAACAAGTATCGACGCCTTGCTGCCTAACACAGATATCTATTTGACTGGCAGCGATCAGGTCTGGAACGAACTTGGCGATGGCTCTCTAGATCCGGTATTCTTTTGGGACGGGCTTTCTAAGGTCGAGGGAAAGAAGGTCGTATCCTACGCCGCTAGTTTTGGACGTGGTGGCGTTGTAAAGGGGTATGAGTCGCAAATTGGTAACTGGCTCAAGCGCTACGATGCCATTTCCGTCCGCGAGGATTCAGGTAAGGATATCGTTGAGAGCTACGGTCTCAAAGCTGAGCAGGTTTTGGATCCGACCCTGCTTCTCAATCGCTCCGAGTGGAACAAGATTGCCAGTGAAAAGGCTCCCGTTGAAAAGCCCTACGCCCTCGTCTATAACCTCCATCCTGATTCAGATATGCTGCAGTACGTTAAAGATAAGACCGCTGGCTCCAATCTTGAGATTGTAAGTGTTTGCCCTACGTTTAGGAGAAGGGTAGGAAAACAGGTCGTTCTTCCGCCCCTGGAGGATTTCCTTGCGCTGTTTAGGGATGCATCTTGCGTATACACGGATTCATTCCACGGCACTGCTTTTTGTATCAATCTCGGCACCCCATTTGTTGAGATCTTTCCAAAGGCTAATGCCGCGCGAAATAAATCTGTTCTTAGACTCTTTGGCCTAGAGCATAGGGCCTGGGACACGTTCCAAGGCAATGCTTGGGGCGACGATATCGATTGGCAGCATGTTGGCGAGGTTCTTGATGGGGAGCGCAACCGCAGCCTCTCCTGGCTTGATCGCGCGTTGAAGGAATAGATGAATGCAAAGTATCTGCGAAGACAAAATGTGTGCGGGCTGCATGGCATGTGTCGATGCCTGTCCTAAAGATGCAATCGCTGTTCTTGAAAGGCTCGAGTACTATACCCCCAGTATCGATCAAAACAAATGCATTGATTGCGGTAGGTGCACAGCTGTATGTCAACAATGCAATCCGCCTCAAGGCTCTAAACCTAGTAAATGGTTGCAAGGATGGGATTCTAACTCGGAGAGCAGGGGAACCTCCTCATCGGGCGGCTTGGCGGCCGCGATTATCCGAGGGTTTATTTCTGCCGAAGGAGTAGTTTGCTCTTGCTGTTTCCGGGACGGTCAGTTTGGGTTTGAGTTTTCTAGCTCGATTGCTGATGCCGTTAAATATAAAGGATCCAAGTACGTTAAAAGCAATCCAATTGGCTCTTACGCTCGTATAAAAAAATTGCTGGTTGAGGGTAAAGAAGTCTTATTTGTAGGATTGCCTTGCCAAGTGGCCTCTCTTAAAAACTTTGTCGGCAACAAGCTTCTTTCGAATTTATATACGGTTGATTTGATTTGCCACGGTACTCCTTCGCCTGCGATTCTCCGTCAATTCCTGAGTGAGAATGGGATTGACATGAATCAGCTTGAGTCGATTGAGTTTCGTTCTAAAGGCAGCTTTCAGCTAAGGGAGAACGAGCGAACGATTGATTTGCCCGGTGTTTTGGATGGGTATACAGTAGCTTTCTTGGCGGGGCTGGACTATACGGAAAACTGTTATCACTGCAAGTATGCAAGCATTGAAAGAGTTTCTGATGTTACATTAGGCGATTCCTGGGGGACGAATCTTACCGAAGAAATGCGTCGGGGTGTCTCCCTGGTTTTAATCCAGAATCAAAAAGGACAGCGACTGATAGACCTTGCTGGTGCTGAGTTAATGACGGTTGATATCGAGACCGCCATTAAGAATAACGGTCAGTTGAAGAGTCCCTCCGAGAAGCCATCTGCGCGAGCGCGATTCTTCGAGGACCTTTCATGCGGTAGATCAATTACCGATGCGGTAAGAAGGTCTTTGCCCAAAAGGTATTTTAAACAATCGCTTAAACGTTTGCTAATTCGCATTGGTTTGCTCAAGCGCGGGGGGGGGTACGGAATTAAGGTCTCATTAGCACCTGATTCCAACCTCTTGCATAACATTAAAGGAAGCATTCAATGAAGATTCTTCTAATTGGTGAAGTCACAGGTAATACTGGACCTACTAATGTTCATAAATCTTTAGTGGAGTATTGGCCTTCTTGCGATTCGATACGGCCGCTATATTCTAAAAGTAAAATCCTTAAGCTATTTGAGGCTATTTTCAAGGGCCTTGAGAGCGATGTGATTATCTCTTGCGGAGCTGGTTGGACTGACATCATTGCACATCGGCTGCTCTCTGCCTTCGGCAAACCTGTCATTTGCTTTAATCATGGGTACGTCCCTTTTGAGAATGAGATCAACGGGCTCGGTTATAGCGATAGAACCGTCAAGGCAATCATTAAGCATTTGCGTACTGCGGATTTGATCGTTGCGAATTCTTTCCTGCAGGAGAACTTTGTTAAGAAACAGCTACCTGAATGCTCCGATAAGGTTAAGCACGTTTGCCTTGGGGTCAAAAGGTTTAAACAATGCGGCTTCGAAGGCCAACGTGAAAATATCGTTGCTGTTAGCGGGGGCACCCGTCCAATTAAGGCCAACGAAATAGTCGCGAAGGCCGTCTCAATTCTCAGAGATCGTGGTGTCGATTGCTCTTTAAGGGTGTACGGGCGACGGTACTCTGATAACTCTTCCTTAGATAATCTCATGACCTCGGCTGAAGGTGAATATAGGGGTCAAGTTGCCTCCGATCAGTTTGTGAACGAGCTTCGAGAGTGCTCGGTATTCGTTATGAATTCTAGGCATGAGTCCTTTGGTCTCTCTGCCCTTGATGCGATTGAGGCCGGATGCTCGCTCCTTCTTTCGACTAACTGCGGAATTGCCGAAGTGATGTCGATTCAGGGATCCGATGTCGTGAAAAACTGCGAGGACCCGATCGAGGTTGCCGATAAGATCGAGGGATTGCTTCGAGCTCCTAACTCCAAGCGGCTGTTTGATTCCATCGATTTTGATGAATGTAGCTGGACCAAAACGGCCGAGACGTTACGAAATTACTGTGCGGAGGTATTAGGGTAAATGGCCGAAAGCAAGAAAGTGACCGTCTCCAAAAGAGATGTGATTTGGAATTATGTCGGCACGATCGCGTCTATGGGCAGTAACTTTTTGCTCTTGCCGCTACTCCTATCTTTTTTATCGAGTGCTCAAATTGGTCTCTGGTACGTGTTCGTAGCCATTTCGGGTTTTGCGCAGCTGCTTGAATTCGGTTTTACTTCTACCTTGTCCCGCAACATTCTTTATTGCCTGAGCGGGGCAAAGAAACTGACCAAACAAGGCTGCGACTATTCTTCTGTTGATGGAGAAGTTGACTGGCACTTGATGCGCGTCGTTCTTGATACGTCTAAAACGATATACGCTGTCTTGGGTCTCATCGCGTTATTTGTTGCGGCAACGTTGGGAACTTTCTACGTTTCTTATGTCACTGATTCTTTTTTAATTGAGGGTTCGTTGCCTGCATGGATTGTGTTTGTCGTTTCCATTTTCACTAACTTGTATTTTCTTTACTGTCTCACGTTTCTCCGTGGGCTTGGAGACGTTGCCGGTGAGAACAGGGCTAAAACGCTTGCCAGGATTGGGCAGCTTGCTATTACGGCGGTCCTTCTGTTTTGTGGCTTGAGCCTTCTCGCTGCCGCACTCGGCTTCTTGGCTTACAGCACTTTGCTGAGGTTATTTGCGATTAGGACATTTCGGAGCCATCATGACGTCGAAGAGGGGATTAAATCCGATGCCGCAGCTGTTGCTAAGGACGAAATGCTTGACGTTCTAAAGACGGTTTCGTTTGTGGCGTGGCGTGATGGTGTCGTATCTCTAGCCTGGTATGGCGCCACGCAGGCAACATCGCTGCTTTGCTCGGCTTTCCTAGGGCTTGAACAAACTGGTACGTATTCCGTCATGTTGCAGTTCGCGACGGCGATCCACCAGATTTCAAGCGCCTATTTACGTTCATGCTTTCCCACCTTCCAGTCTGCCTATGTCAGGGATGACAAGCAGACTCAGAAGGCGGTGGTCGAACGCGGTATTTCCTGCTATGTATGCATGTATATTGTCGCTACAGTTCTTGTAACGGCATGCCTGCCGATACTCACGCTTTTCAAGCATGATTTCATTTGCGATCCAGTTTTGTTCCTAGGTATTGCCCTCTATTACTTCCTGCTTAATCAGCACTCTCTGTTTTGCAACATTATTGTTAGCATGAACGAGATTCCGTACTTCAAAGCGTATTTGGTATCAACTGCTGCTGGAATCTGCGTAAGTTGCGTTTTGTGTGGCGCCTTTAGCTGGGGAGCCTGGGGTCTTGTAGTTGGCCAGGCAATTCCGCAGCTCTGCTACAACAATTGGCATTGGCCACAATATGTTCTAAAACGTACCGGGCTTGGATATGTACAGGCTATCTACAGCGGTCTTGATTGGTGGAAAAATAGAATTGTTGGGCAAAGAGCCTAATTGAAGCATGTGCCTTTGCATGGTGACACGTAATTTCTTTCGCAAACTGACATCCGCATGGCGAACACGGCCTGCGCCCCGTCATATGATTTCTAGCGGCTAAACAACAAATCATTGACGAAGGGACACGGGTCGTGTCTGCGAACGTCGTATAAGTCGACGAGGAGTCGCTGCGCAAGGACATATAGAATCTGGTGAGAAAGACCGTCGAGGAGACGCTCAGCGTGCTGGTAGACAAGAACGCGTCTGATTTTGTCGGGGCCGGCCGGTTAGGTGCTGGGGCTTTGAAAGCTCCAGCACCTTTTGCTTTATGGAACGGCCATGGCTATGTGACGTTGCCGCTTGTACTCTTTGCCGTGGGCAAACAAAGGTTATCGACAAAATGATTTAGACATGCTGCTAAAGTTTCCTAACGCCACCTGAAGACCACCGTTGCGCTGGCATCCAATCAAGTGATTCTGATGTAAGAAATGCCCTGTCAAAACCAGCATCTGAATTGGAAACTGGCATAAAAGCGAGTGATTTTCTTCTTGCATGTATCTTTACTGTCACATGGCTCCAGGAGATTCGAGTAGGGGTGGTCCTATGTCATGTTTCTTGGGGCGTTGCGGAAGCACCTTGCGATAAGCTGTTTCGCCATGGTTCCGTCTGAGCGCTTCGACTATATCGTTAGCATCTTTTCCGAGGGCTCCCTGCGGCGTTTCTCTGATTACCTTGATGCAGACATCTCGATAATGACCGTTCACTCCGCTAAGGGGCTCTAGTGGGACACCGTTTTCATACCGGGCGTTACGAGCTTCGATTGGCCTGGAAGGATTTGTTCGCGGTGCGAAAGTGCTGGTATATGTTCGCGTTCTGCGCATAGATGCCGGAACGTGGATGCGAAGAAAATGCCAGACGGGCTTATTGAGGAAATGGGCCTGCTGTACGTCGGTGTCACTCGCGCCCGCAAAGCGGTATATGTCTCCGCGTCGCTGCAGCGCAGGACAAATAACGGGAACTATCAGGTTGCCTGTCCCTCTTGCCTAACGTCTCTTCCGGGCATCGAACCCGTGAGCTGGACGGCCATGGACGGGTAGGGGTGATTTGTGGCGCTATGGAGTGTGTCTGCTATTGGCTCGAGGTCTGGTCGGACCTCGCTGGGCGTGAAGAGGCCGTTCAGTGCGAAATATAGTGCATTAGGGCTTCGGAAAGTTCATCTCTCAGGTCGCCTTCCAATAGGGAAATTGCTCTATCGATATAGATTTTGTTATCAATACCAAAGTAACGTCCAACGCTTACCACGAGGGACTTGTCGTTAAATAGCCCGAGAATCTCATTGTAATCATGGTTTTCAATGGCCCGTTGATATCTGTCATTAACGTTCTTTTCTATACTCGCAATATCAATTAAGGATGCGATGCCATCGGCAGTCAGCTGCTCATTATCCAAAATAGTTATTCCGGAAAGTGCTTCCTTTACGCCTGCTACAAGCGCTTCTGATGCCTGCTTGCTTGCTGAACCTTTCAATTACATATGACTTGAATATCGCGAAACAGCACCGCCGTTATTACGCCTGGGCGCCGGGGTCGGCATGAGTCCCGGTGACGCTATATTGCTAGCTGTCCATTCTCTATTAAAGACACCTATGCTCGCGCGCTGGGAGCAGCGGTAATATTGCTGCTATGCGTACAGAAAGGACTGTGTCGTAAAGCAGGGAGGAGCTTACGATGGCGAGGATTACCGGTATTACGTGCAACCACGTTAAGGGGATTAACCATCTTGACGTGCCATGCGATTTTTACCCAAACAAGCCTAACTTTCTTGTGGCGCCTAACGGGTCGGGTAAGTCTTCGCTTGCGGCGGCGTTCGCATCCCTTAACACCAGGCGACTAAAATTGGCAGACGCGGATCGTTATAACGGGGAGGACTGGGACGACACCTCCTTGTCCGTGACTTTTGACGATGACGTGACATTAAGTGCTAATGCTGATTCGAATGAAATTGCGAGTAGGGTAGACGTGCAGGTTATCCGCTCTGGGCTGTATGCAAATATGACGAACCGCCGGGTGGGGCCAAGGGTTCTCAGTCAAACGAAGATGAGCGTCCAACAGTGTGTTTTGTACGAGAAGGTGCCAGCCACTGTCCACTTGGACTATTCAGTCACTGCGGAGCGACAGAAATATGCGTCGATCTTACGCGGGAGAATGGATAACCTTGCCGAGGCATTCAAGAGCTATGAGTTCCTTAGCGAGCTGCTCAGCTGCGATGCCGCTTTTAAAACGACTGAGGGTTCCCGATACGCTGCAGCAATCAATAATTTCTTCAAGGGCGTTATTTCGCTCGAAACGGGCATGGGCGGTGATATCACTGAGGCTGAAGTTCTCAGTTACATTTCTTCTGTAAAACCGCTGATCTCAATTAAGGAAATCCTTGATCGTTGGTATCCCGCGAAGGGGGATATCTCGAACTGCATGAACGCGATACAGGTTAATAGATTTATCGAGAAGAAGCGTAACGAGATAAAGGAGGCCTGTTCATATCTTCGATTCCGTAAGATTAAGGATGATATCAATGAGATGCTCCATTTGCTGAACAGAACCAGGTATGGGGTCGTGGCTAAAGTCAGGAACCATCAGCTCGTCGTTGATTTCCCCGATTGGGATGAGGCCTCTAACGGCGAAATCGATGTACTCCAGCTGTGTGTTGCGCTATTTCGAGCGCGGGCGAGGTTTACTGATAAAGATGACGCTCTATTGCTTATCGATGAGGTTTTCGATTACCTTGACGATGCCAATCTGCTTGTCGCCCAGCACTTCCTGCTGGAGATGATGAAGCAGTTCAAGAATTCCGGGAAGAACCTCTATGTCATCATCTTGACTCATCTTGACCCAGGCCTCTTTAAGAGTTTTCGTTTCAAAAGCTTCCATACCTCATACATTCCTAATTCAGGTGGCGACTCTGTAAATGGGTGTTTGAATAAGCTGCTCATTGACAGAAATAGGTGTAAGAAGGAGCTCTCTGATATTTATAATTCGGTCTCCTCCCATTACCTTCATTTCTCTGAGTGTGACACAGTCTCTGATAATGTCTTGGAATACATCGCTAAACAGGGGATTGAAGATGAGCTGAAGAGGCCTTCATCGTTTCGGAGTGTTATGGAGGCAAAGCTTGGCGACTACTTCTCTGGAAAGTCCTTTGCTCCATCGGAAGTGTGCTGTGGCATCAGGTTGGCTGTCGAGAGGCTCAGTTATGAGAGGCTGGCGGCAGATGATAAGCCTGGATTTCTGATAATTAATACAGGGACCGAGGACAGGCTCCGTTATGCGAGTGAGCATGGAGTTGAGGTGCCAGAGACATTTCACCTGTTGGGCTCCATATACAACAGCTGCATGCATCTCTCCGGAAGGCCAGGCGAAACAGAGCTCGTCCAAAGAGAGCTAGGGAATAACATCATCAGACACATGATTGAGGCGTCGTTGAAGGAATTCGGCTGGGCATAGGCGGTCCTTCGGCAGGTCGTTTCGGGAGTTACATTGCGAGACGGCTCTTCCCGTTGTTGGCTGTGTCAATGTGGGCGTTGTATATCATGGACTTGATGTCGGTATGAATTGAGGGAGATTGAATGGACGAGCTTTCCAAAGAAGTTGCATCTCAGTCATCCATTGTATTGGGTAAAGCTTATGACGATGTCGCGCATCCTGCGCTCTCGTCGCTCGGAGACACTCTGAGCTTGGTTCCTAGAACGGTCGCTGTGATACTTGGCCCCTGGAAGAAATGGGTGGTTAACGGCGAGAACAATATCGAGGAGGCGATTCGGCAAGTTGATCGAAAGATGGGAGACGTCCCGGAGGACTGTTTTTGCGAGCCTGCACCTAATGTTGTGGTACCGGCTATTCAGCAGCTGTCGTATTCGTATGACAGTCAGGATTTAAGGGACCTGTACGTTAATTTACTCGCGTCCTCTATGGATAAAAGGGTTTCTTATCTGGTTCATCCGAGCTTTGTTAGCATAATCGGACAGTTGACTCCCGATGAAGCCAAAATGATGTCGTTTCTTTCTAAAGAGCCTGGTAAGGATCATATTCCGGTTATTGATTTGCGCGTTGTTGAAGATGATGACATGCCAATTAAAGCTCGGTGGCGAGTGCTTTGCGAAAACTATACGAACGTATTCGATGCCATCGTCCAATGCCCTGAGAACGTGTCCTTGTATTTGAATAACTTGGAGCGACTGAAACTGCTAAGCGGAGAAACGTACTGTTATGAGGGAGAAGACGATTATCTTGGTATTGAGGATTCTGAAAGGATCCGAAATATAAAGAAGGACATTACGCCTTCTGATGGATGGCGGTTTGATTGCGTACATCATGTTTTTAGGCTAACACCATTCGGGAAGCTATTCATCAAGTGCTGTGTTTAGTCTTCTCGGCTGCGTTGATGCGATTCGATTCAAGGTTCACCCTCGCTTTAGTCTTCGATGATGGTTCCAAATGATAAGGAGTGCATATGAACGAAGCGGTTTCAAAGGTTTTAGCCAACTTGGGTCTCGACGCCGATCCGTTTAAGCAGGAGAAGGTAATCGAACTGGTTAAGAATCCTCTTTCCGGAGCATGGGTTACTGTCTATTCGCACCATGATGCTGCTGATGGAAGGCCTTCTGTTTTCGCCTGTTTTGCCGATCTTACAAAAAAAGAGGAGATTCTTGCAGGTGATGATTGGCTAAAGAACGCCTTAAGCTTCTCACCAGGCTTCTGCATGTATAGAGACGACGTCACTTATCATAACGGGCGTGACGAAGGCTATGACTTTATTGTTGCCGAGCAGTATTTCTATCCGCTCGACCAAGCGCAGATTCTGGTCAACCAGGAATTTATCATGCTGTTTGAACTCTACCGCGGCGAAGACGGTTGCTACTATAGCGTCGACAGGTGTGGCGAGAGAGAAAAAGTCGTCGACTTTGCTGAAGACGAGGTGCGCGTCAGGACCAAATATATGCTGCGCTTTATTGCGGCTAAGCAATGTCTCTTCGTCCACTTTGTGGACGCGAGATTCGCATCTGCGCCCAGCTTTCCTTTGGGGAGCACTAAGTGCATTTCAGAGAGTGATGAGGTCGGGGGGAATTACCATATCGGGCAATGGTACACGAGCGATGCTGATGAAAGCTACCTGCTATCGATGCTTTACGCTCGAAGCTTTATCGAGCCCGGCGACGTCGAGACTTGCGGCGTATGGCCGTACGATGAGAAGAAAGAACGGTACCCTGAGTTCATCATCGATGAACGACCTGACGGTTCGCTCGTTCGATACACATGCGACCCGAATAAGCTTGGCACCCACTTTGAAAAGGAGCCTTGCGCTCCACATTACTTAACCCCCGTTTTCTTTAAGCCCGCTGTACTCGATAAGTACAGGAGCAACCCTCTCTTCGATGTTAGCGAGCACCACATTTCATGTGGGAGCCAGTGGAGGTGCGAGATTGACAATGTCAACCCGGACAGAGTCATGGTGTATCTCGGCGATTTGGGACGCGATCTTCCCGAGAGCGAGCGCACCCACTTCCTCTCCTTCGAGATGTCACCCGTTGACCAGCGCATTTCTGATGAGGTGTTCAAGACGGATTTGTTCAACATGTGGGTTAAGGATCCGACAGGCCCCGTTTCCATGCTTATGAGGGCGCGCATGGAGCTTGATAAAGCGTGGGAAAAGCGGTTTGGCCTGGCGCTGTTCAGGCCTTTCCACCGTGCTGACGAAGGCATTCTTGAACAAATCCACATTCCATCTGGTAATGGCGAGCCTGAATTTGAGGCCGTGATTATGGCCCTCACGAGAGCTCTTGTCGACTACATCGATGAAAGTTCTCTAAAGGGCGCTGATGCGAAGGGTAGTATTAACAAGCTGGAGGCCTTTCTTAGCGGGTATGACATCGTGACCGACCTAAAGCCTCTCCGTGACCTTCAGAACCTTCGGTCGGCGGGGGCGGCGCACGGCAAGGGCTCAAAATACGATAGGCTTTACGGCGATGTGGTCACCGAAGACCATAGAGAAGATGCGAAAAGACTCATTGCTCGACTTACGACCATGCTGAACGAGTTGACTGAGGCTTTAAAACCTGCCGACGATCGGAAAGAATAGTTGCAGGGTGATGGGCTGTCATGCGCTGGGGAAACAAGGCTGTTGCAGTTGGCGGATTTAGATATTCTTGTATCAAGACCTTCCGATTTCCTATAGATAGAGGCAGGTCCAATTAACTTTCAATGTGTATCCTCCTTGTTTTCTGAGTTTACGTAGCACTAGCTTCGTTTATAGGAATGGCTATGAGCGATACGGCGGCTTCAGTATGAGGCCGGCTTGCGCTTCTTCGGGATCCCACACTGACACCTTCCAAGTCCGATTTATGTCCGCGCCGGTATTTATGCTTTAAGCAAAGCGGCACGAGTGAACTTGCTACAAGCCTCATGCTGTGAGCACGTTAACCAATCGGTCGTGAAGGCGAGGTGAGTATGAAAGGTAGAAACCAGCACGTTACGAAGCGGGCGGATGGCAAATGGCAGGTTAAGGGTGAGGGGGCGCGTCGCGCTTCCTTTGTTACGACGACCCAGGGCGAAGCTATAAAGCGCGGTCGTCAAATTAGTTCTAATCAGCACTCTGAGCTAATCACCCATCGTCCCGATGGCAGAATCCGCGCAAAGGATTCCCATGGGCACGATCCCTTCCCGCCGAGAGGATAGGGGCTTGACGCCATTGTGGCTGCGGGCATGGATTAGCGTGTCCGCAGCCGCAAGCGCCTTCCGGAAGTATGTGGCAAATTCTGGAATCCCCGAGCACAACGGCTTTTCCACATATAGGATCCGCAGGTAGAAGCATTGCGGTATTCCGGAGCGCTCGGCACGCCAGGGATTTGCTGCATACTTCCGAGTTTTTGGCCTTGTGCCCTTTGTTCTAGATGCTGCAAACACTTGATTGATGCTATTTAAGGTCTATAATCAAATAAAAACTCTGAAATATCTTTTCAAAACAATGAAAGGAATTTTGAGGACGATGCTTTGCCAGTTTACCTTCAGGAACTATAGATCCTATCGCGACGAAACTGAGCTTTCCATGCAGGCAACATCGATGAGGGAGTTCGAGCGCTCCCTTATAGAGTGCCCTGACGGGCAGAGCTTCCTTCCGGTGGCTGCGGTTTACGGGCCTAACGCTGGCGGCAAGTCTAACCTGCTCGAGGCTCTTGACTATATTCGTTCGGCGGTGGCAAGGCCGATCAGATTGTTGTCTGCCAGCACTGATGCGCCAGAAGGTAACCGATCTTCAATACCCCGTTGCTCTGCGTTCGAGTTCGATGACGTGTCGGCTGCTAAGCCCACCGAGTTCGAGCTCTACTATCGCGCGGGTGAGCATGAGTACCGCTATGTCCTGTCCGTGCATGCGGACGAGATCGTGTCCGAGGGACTGTGGCGGCGCAAATTGGGAGCTTCGCGTACGGCAATGTTGTTCGAGCGCGAGGGTGCTGAGGTCGAGCTCGGTCCCACGCTGCGCAAACTTGTTACGGCTGCGAGATTCAACCCGAGTCTGCCGTACCTGTCGTTCCTCTGTATCAACTTTGACGCGCCGGTGATCAAGGAGGCTGCCAGCTGGTTTCTTGATGGCGTGTTCCTGAACTACAACAGCTCTTACCTGGAGCGGATGCTCGAGCAATTGCTGGACGAGGCGGAGTCGCCCGAGGTCACGCGCTTTCTGCGCGCCGTCGACGTACGCATCGATGGCTTTAGGGTGGAGAAGGCCCCGGAATGGCGCGGCCAGCGCGTCTTTGTGAGGCACGAGGTGGACGGCAAGGGCTATGAGCTGCGCCTTTCTGAGGAGTCAGCCGGCACACAGAAGCTCATGGGGCTAGCTGCATATCTGATGGCTGCGCTCGAGCGTGGCACTACCGTTGTGGTCGACGAACTTGACGCCAAGCTTCATCCGAAGCTCCTGCGCTACGTGATTCTGTTGTTTAAGGATCCCGAGGTCAACAAGAGCGGCGCGCAGCTCATCTTCTCGTCCCAGGACGTGTCCACAATGCGAAACGACGTGTTCCGCCGCGACGAGATATGGTTCGCCGCACGCGGCGAGGGGGAGGCGAGCCAGCTATGGTCGCTCGCCGACATCCACGAGTCAAATGGCAACCTGGTCAGCAAGAACGCGGCATTCGACAAGCAGTACCTGTCTGGCCGCTATGGTGCCGACCCGTATCTCACGCGCATTGAGGAGTGGGATTAGTATGGCCGCGAAAAAGTCGAGGGACTGGCGCAGCGGCAAGCGCGAGGGACGCTCTCGCATGGTACAGATGACGCGCCATCTCGTGGTGACCGAGGGCAAGGAGACTGAGCCTCGCTACTTCGAGGGCGTGCGCGCCGCGTTGGGCGCAGCAAACGAGCGGAAGGTTGCCGTAGTCGTTAAGGGGACTGGCAAACATACTCTCGACCTGCTCGACTTCGCCGTCGAACACTGCCTCTATGCGCCCGAGACGTTCGACCACGTGTGGCTCGTGTATGACAAGGATGACTTCCCTGCGTCCGACTTCGACGCGATGGAACGTAAGTGCAACGAGCTCTCTGATGGTTCGAGGACCTTCCACGCGTTGTGGTCCAACCCCTGTTTCGAGCTGTGGCCGCTTTTGCACTTTCGCTACACGACCGCGCATATGTCCGCGTCCGACTGCCAGCATGCCCTCGCGCAGGAGATGTCGAAGAATTTGGGCATCGAGTACCGCAAGAACCTTGACGGGATGTTTGGGGCAGTGGATGATAGGCGAGGCGAAGCATTGCAGCGTGCTGGGCGCCTCGTCACGTACCATAGGGAACTGGGTAACATTAAGCCATCTGTGCAAAACCCTTCAACTAAGGTTGGCGAGATATTTGATGTGATTGGGCCGTATCTGGTTTGACGGTCAAGTTCGATCGGGCTTGATGGGACTGGAGATTCATGAAAGATGTTGTTTCGGGCTGCCTGCCGTCTTTAACTGGATTGACCTTTTGGGACCCGATAGGATACTAGGCCGAATCTAGCGGTATTGACGCAGTCAACCTACGGGCTCGCACGTTGCTGCTGCTAGCAGCAGATCGGGCGAGGACTGCCGCTTCTTTGGCCTGTACGCTTCCGATGGCCAGTTTGCCGTGGACGCCTCCTGGGTGGACGCGACCGGCGCCATAGCCGATGCTGCCTGCGAGAGTGGCTCACTTACGTCGGCGCAGTTTGTGACGCCGATGGGCGGGGCCTTTGGTACCGCCTGTGTTATGGATGCCAGCGGGGCCGTAGCTCAGCATGTGGTAATTGAACCCACAGGCGCCCAGCCGCCGGCGGGGAAGACCCAGCCCGATACCGATGAGCCCACCGGTGGCAATCCCGCGGGGGATACAAAGCCCGGTAGCGAAGAAAAGCCCGGTGATGAGACCAAGTCTAGCGAAAACCCGCCCCCACGCCTGATTCGTCGCCCAAGTCGGACGCCAAGCCTGCGCCCGCGTCCTGCAAGACGCCTGCGACCAAGACTGCCAAGAAGACCTAGCCCGCAACAACGCAAACCGCCGCGCTCCCTAAGACCGGCCACGGTGACTGGGTGGTTGCGTGCCTTGCCTTCGTCTTCTAGGTATGTTGTTGGTCACCATAAAAGTTCGGGCACTTCGCTGGGGGCTTTATTTGACAATGTAGTTTCTGCCGCTTCTTTCCCACATTTCTCTGAGTCAATAATGCAGATTGCTTGAACACGGCTTGGGGCTTGCCATATATTTGAATTTGACTAAACTTAACTTATAAGTTAACCATATTTGGTTTCTTCTGAAGCGGAGGGGGTGGCCTTTGGCTAGTGACTATGAGCTTGTCGAATATGCTGATCCCGAGGGACGACCTTTTTGGGAACTAACCACCTCCCCTGAGAACTCTCAGTTTCAGAAGATGATGTCTGATCCTAAAACGAAGTTTACCGCCCGTAAAATGATCAATCAGATTTCAAAAATCTATGATTACGGGCTAAAGGATGTCACTGGAACGTCAAAGCTTCGATGTATCGAGCCTAAGATTGGGCTATACGAACTCAAGGGTTTTGATGGGGTTAATCGAGAAATGGTCTACGCGATTTGCCAAGGCGTGGACAAGATTGTTTTGCTTTTTTGGTTTAAGGGCCATCAAGGCTCGGGAAATATTACCAAAGAAATTAAACGCGCAAAAAAGTTGGCCCCGATAGCAAAGCAGCTTTTGGAGTCATAGCGTCGGCTTTTTTGCCCGCTTACGAAACGGAGACTTGTAATGGTTAAGGTCGATTTATCAGACTTTTACGCGGAAACGGAAACGAGCGAAACCC
This sequence comes from uncultured Collinsella sp., assembly GCA_902478995.1. Lineage (GTDB taxonomy): Bacteria > Actinomycetota > Coriobacteriia > Coriobacteriales > Coriobacteriaceae > Collinsella. The sequence continues at coordinate 10,052 of CABSNF010000014.1, read as the reverse complement.
GTGCCTATGAGCACGCACTAGATATTGAGTTTATTGTTCATCGCGAGATGCAGCGCTCGGGCTTGAGTAAAAGCGAGCTGGCAAAGCGTATGGGCGTGAGTCTTCAGTCGCTTTCGAAATTGTTGAATTCTCAGCCCAACATGACGCTGAAAACAATCGCAAAGTTTGAGCTTGCGCTGGGTGTCAAAATTATTCCACAGGTCATTTCCAGTTATTCGAATGAGGCGCCGTTTTCTTCGTCTAATAACTCTGTCCGAGAACAATGGTCTTCATTTAACAGCGACTGCTCGGCTAAACGATTGGACTTTGAGATGATTCCGGGAGGTTTGGCTGCATGAGTAAGGATTTCATTGCGCCTATTCAGGTTGTTCATTTGTTTGTTGTCGACTCAACTTTTCATATTGAGAATGAGCCCTCCCGGAATATGGATTTAAAAGTTGACGTTAGCTATCAGGACGTCCATCTATTGAGGAACAAGGCGGGCGAGCGTGCAGACTTAAAGCTGTATGTGTGTGGCAGTCTGATTGATAGAGACGATGCAAAGGAAAAAATGCGCGCTGATGTGACGGTTGCTATTTCGGTGTCAACAAAAATGCCGTTCGACATTTCAGACGATGAAGCGCGCCGTTATCTTCTCTCTAATGCGATTTCCATGGCGTATGGTCACGCTAAGAGCTATCTGATGGTCGTTACTGGACTTTCGCCCATGGGGGCTTTGACACTGCCGGCAATTCTTCCTTCGGAATTGGCAGCGGACAGCGATGCGTCTTTCCAAAGTGAGTAAGTTGTTCTCGAGTTGGATTTTGCCTGCCACTGTGTGCAAATGTAACGGGGTGCCGAATCGGTAGTTTGACTGATTCGGAACTTATATTTCGACGTTTCTAGCTGAAGCCCTGCGATGCCCGTGCTACGACAGCTAAATTGACCGTGACGTCCTGTCTTGCGACACGCATGTAGCTCCGCACGGGTATTATGGTGAAAGCGATTTCAACGACAGGGGTGCTCGTGGTAAAGATGAAGGATGTGGCCGAGCTGGCCGGCGTTTCGAGCGCCGCCGTCTCGCGCTACCTCAACGGTGGATATATCTCGACGGACAAGGCCGAGCGCATTAAGAAGGCGATTGAGCTGACAGGATACGTGCGGTCCAGCCAAGCTCGCGCGCTACGCACCGGCTCCACCAAGCTCATCGGCGTCATCGTGCCCAAGATTAACTCGGAATCCGTGAGCCGCATTACCGCCGGCATTGGCCAGGTGCTCGGTCACCGTGGCTACCAGATGCTGCTTGCAAACACCGACAACGCGGCCGATCGCGAGCTCGAATACCTCGATTTGTTCCAAAACCATCCGGTTGATGGCATTGTGCTGGTGGCAACTATGATTACCAACGAGCATCGTCGGGCGATTGAGTCGTGCCGCGTGCCGATCGTGCTGATTGGCCAGAATGTCGAGGGTGCGGCGTGCGTCTATCACGACGATTACGAGGCCGCCTTTGAGCTGGGCCATGCGCTTGCGGGTCGCGTGGAAGGCAAGATTGCCTATATTGGAGTTACCGAGGAGGACCGCGCGGCTGGTTATGACCGCCGTCGCGGTTTTGAGGCCGGCCTGCGCGCCGCGGGCGTGGCGCTTGATCCGAGCCTGATTCGCCAGGGGTCCTTTACGCTCGACTCGGGCTATGGTGCGGCGCGTGAACTGCTTTCCGTCGCTCCCGATGTTTCGTTTATCGCCTGCGCGACCGACACCATGGCGGCGGGTGCGCTGCGTGCCATCGATGAGGTTCGCGGCATGGGCGAGGGCATACACCGCGTGAGCGGTTTTGGCGACAACGCGTTTTTGCGCGCGCTGACGGGCGGCATTCCCACCGTGCATTATGGTTACCTGACCAGTGGCGTCGAGGCGACCAATATGTTGCTCAACACGCTCGATGGCGTGGAGGGGGAGAGCGGTCTCAAGACACTCAAGCTCGGTCATCAGCTTATGAATGTCTAGTTCTTGGGCATGTCTGTCTGCCTCTGAGCCCTTATGTTTGTCTCAAAACTACCATTCACCGGCTTTTTCCTACCGTTCACCCTACTATGAAAACGATTGCAGACATATGAAACTGAAATCGATTACAGTGTAAGTGTCAAAGATGGCCGGGTGTAAATGCGCCCGTTGGAGGAAAGGGAAGTCATGGACTACCGCAAATCAGCCCAAGAGGTGCTCGACAACATCGGTGGCGCCGACAACGTTGTTTCGGCCGCGCACTGCGCCACTCGCCTGCGCCTGGTGATTGCCGATAACACTAAGGTTAACAAGGAGGCCATCGAGAATGTCGATGGCGCTAAGGGCGTCTTTGAGGCCCAGGGCCAGCTGCAGATTATTTTTGGCACCGGCACCGTCAACAAGGTCTACGAGGAGTTCATCGCGCTCAGTGGCGTCGAGGCTGCCACCAAGGCCGAGGTCAAGGAGGCCGCGGCGCAGCAGCAGAACATCTTTATGCGTGCCATTAAGGTGCTCGGCGACGTCTTTGTCCCCATCATCCCCGCCATCGTGGCTTCGGGCCTGCTGCTGGGCATTATGAGCGCCCTCAACTTTATGGCTTCCAACGGCTTTATCGCGCTCGACACCAATAACTTTATCTACAAGATCGCCGACCTGGTCTCGGGAACGTCCTTTGGCATTCTGCAGATCCTGATCGGTTACTCCGCCGCTAAGGCCTTTGGCGCCAACCCGTATCTGGGCGCCGTCGTCGGCGGTGCGTTTATCAACTCCTCGCTGCAGAGCGCCTACACGGTTGCCTCCGAGGGCGTGCAGACCATGGTCACCGTCATTCCCGGCGTGTACAGCTTTGAGTGGGTCGGCTATCAGGGCCACGTGATCCCCATCGTTATCGCCTGCGCCATTCTGGCCTTCCTCGAGAAGCGTCTGCACAAGATCGTTCCCGAGATGTTCGACCTCTTTGTGACCCCGCTCGTCTCGGTGTTCGTGACCGTGCTCGTGACGCTCGTTGCCGTCGGCCCCATCTTTGTTTGGGCCGAGAACGCCATCCTCGGTCTGATCCAGGCTCTGCTGACCCTGCCCTTCGGAATCGGTTCCTTTATCGTCGGCCTGTTCTATGCTCCCACGGTCGTTACCGGTATCCACCAGATGTACACCGCTATCGATCTGGGCCAGCTCGCCCAGTACGGCGTGACCTACTGGCTGCCCATCGCTATCGCTGCCAACATCGCCCAGGGTGGCGCCGCGCTCGCCGTTGCCTTTAAGACCCGCGATGCCAAGATCAAGGGCCTGGCGCTTCCTTCGGCCCTGTCCGCCTTCATGGGCATTACCGAGCCTGCCATCTTTGGTGTGAACTTGCGCTTCTTTAAGCCCTTCATCGCCGGCTGCATCGGCGGTGGCTGCGGCGCCCTGGTCTGCGCGCTTACCTCGCTTGCCGCTTCCGGCACGGGCGTTACCGGCATCTTCGGTATCCTGCTGTGCCTGGCCCAGCCCGTGCAGTACGCGATCATGTTTGCGGTCGCCGCGCTGGTTTCCTTTGGTGTCTCGTTTGTCCTGTACAAGGACGAGCCCAAGGCTTCCGAGCTGGCCTAAGAGCTTTTGATTGAGGGGATGCCCGCGGGTTGTATGCTCGCGGGCGTTTCCCGTATTTGGCGCTGATCTCTGGCGCCTTGTTACTTTCGATTCGTTAGGACTTTGATATGTCTAATGCACTTGGTCGCGACCTTGCAAAGTTGGTTGCCGCTGTTGACGCTGCCGCCTCTGAGTGCGGCCATGGCACGTATGGTCAGCGCTTCCATATTATGCCGCCGGCGGGTTGGCTCAACGACCCCAACGGTCTTTGCCAGGCGGGTGGCGTGTTCCATGCTTATTTTCAATATGCGCCCTTTGATGTCGAGGGTGGCGTTAAGGTCTGGGGCCATGCGACGAGTCGCGATCTTATGACGTGGGACTACGTTGGCGCCCCGCTGCTGCCCGACGAGCCGTTCGATTGCCATGGTGTGTATTCGGGCTCCGCGCTTGCCGAGGACGGCCGCATTCGCGTACTGTACACGGGTAACGTTAAGCTTTCCGATGCAGACGGCACGTACGACTACGTCAATACCGGCCGCCGCGCCGATACTGTTTATGTCGAGAGCGTTGATGGCCTTGCCGGTCGGGAGTTCAACCAAAAGCGCGTGGTGCTGGCGTCCGAGGATTATCCCGAGGATTTGACCTGCCACGTGCGCGATCCCAAGGTGTGGCGTGACGCGGACGGGCGTTATCACATGGTGCTGGGCGCGCGTCGTCGCGTGGATGGGCCGCATGTTGAGAGCCGTTTTTGTGCGATGCACGGTGAGGGTGCCGGGCGCGATGTGGGCGAGATCCTGGTGTATGGCTCGGCCGACATGCTGAGCTGGCAGCTCGAGAGCCGTGTGTCTACGCCCGAGCGTTTCGGCTTTATGTGGGAGTGCCCGGGATACCTTGAGCTTAAGGCCGATGACGGTGTGCCGGCGAAGTGGCTGTCCTTCTCTCCTCAGGGGCTCGAGGGCGGTCGTTGGGACCGCGGCAACGTATACGCTGCTGGCTACATGCCTGTAACGGGCGACATTACCGGTGGTGACGGTGCTTATGAGCTGGGCGAGTTTCGCTTGTGGGACGCCGGCTTTGACTTCTATGCTCCGCAGGAGTTCACGGCCGAGGACGGTCGCCACATTCTGATCGGCTGGATGGGCATGCCCGATGAGCCGACCTATGGCAACGCACCCACCGTGGTGTGCGGCTGGCAGCATTGCATGACGGTGCCGCGTGAGCTTACGGCCGGTGACGGCGACGTGGTGCTGCAGCAGCCGGCGCGCGAGATCGAGCGCCATTATGCCTCGGTGCGTGTGGGGGAGGGCTCGTTGGAGGTTGCCGGCGATACCTGCTTTGACGTTGTTGTCGACGGTGTCGACGGCGCATTTACCGCGACCGTTGATGGCGAGCTGAAGCTGGCGTTTGTGCCCGCCAACGGCGAGCTACCCGCGCGCTTTGAGATGCGATTTGCCGATGAGGATCGCGCTTCTGCCGGTTGTGGTCGCACCGTGCGCTGGGAGCCCGTCGACGAGGTTCGTAACGTGCGCATTGTCGGCGATGTCTCGTCGGTCGAGGTGTTTGTGAACGATGGCGCGCTCGTGTTTTCGACGCGCATCTATCCCGAGACCTATGGCGTGTCCGTTGACGCTCCGGGTGCGAGCGTGAACTATCATGCGCTCAGCATCTAGGCGATTCGTCGCATATCGGCGCTATACTGCAGCCGTTGCCCACGATGCGGGGAACACCCGCATCGTGGGTTTTTGCTTATGAAGGGACGGTGCCGCGTGGATGTACAGCAGCTAGAAGAGGCCTGGGCTTTGAGGTCCAGTGCGCGCGAGGCGCGTCTTGTTGCGGCCCCGCATGTGCCGGCGGCTCTGTCGCTGCTGGGTATTGTGCGTCCCGGTGACCGTCTGGTGGCCTTTGCGGATGACTTTGCCGATGCGTTTGCGCACGGCTTTGAAGGCTGTGATGTTGTGCTTGTGGACCTGCCGTCGGTTGCGGCGTTTACTGCCGCGTCCGAGGATTTTGATGCTTCGTTTGATGCCGAGGGGCCGCACCTGTGGTGGTTTGTGAACTCTATCGGCGGATTTGGTCTGCGCGTGCCCGACCTTCGCGCTCTGGGTCGCGCGGCTCGTGAAGCCCGCGCGCTGCTTGTTGTGGACAACACCGTGGCGTCGGCTTTTGGCTGCGATCCGCTGCGGCTGGGTGCTGTGCTGTCGCTCGAGGCGCTCGACCGCGTGTGCGCAGGTAGGGCTCCGCGCAAGCTCGTTGCCGCTTCGGTGGCGCGCTCTCAGCTCAAGCACCATCGTGTGGATGCCGCGGCTGAGTGCGCGCACGTGTTGTTTGCAAGCTGCGGTTCTTTGGCACTCGACCTTTCTGCCGAGGAGGCCGACGTGCTGGAGCACGGGCTTTCCTCGCTTAACGCCCGCATGCAGGCGCATTTCGACCGCGCCCGTGCGCTGGCCGAGTATCTGGCCGCCAACGAGATGGTGCGCAACGTGTGCTATCCCGGGCTGAACTCGCATCCCGACCATGCGGTTGCAACGGGAATCCTCGAGCATGGTTTTGGCCCGGCAGTTGAGTTTGACCTTATCAAGCTTAGCGCAGGAGAGCTGTTCGACGCTTTGCCGGGGGAGTTTCGCACATCGCCTGCCGGCGGCGCAACGACGCGTCTTTCGGCCCCACGCGGCAAGCAGGGGAGCACCATCCGCCTCTTCGCCGGTACCGACAACCCACTGGTTGTAGCGTCAACCCTAGACAACGCCCTTCGCAACTAGCTAAATCATCCTCAACTCCATAAGTTGCGGTGAAATAGGGATTGATTTACGGCTTTATCGGCATAAACAGTCCCTATTTCACCGCAACTTATGAGAAGGGGTTGTGCAGCTAAAAAAGCCCCGTCCCAAATTAGCTACTTTTTGATGCTGGCGATGAGGTCGTTGGCTTTGGTGGCGATGACGTTGTTGATCTCGCTCTGCAACGTCTCGTAGACTTCGATGGCTCGCTCGCCGGCGGGGGTGAGCGTGGATCCGCGGGCGCCGTCGCGCTCGATGAGCTTGCAGTCCAGCTGGCCTTCGGCTTCGTTCACAATGCGCCAGGCCTTGGAATACGCCATGCCCATGCTCTTGGCGGCACGGTTGAGCGAGTGCTCGCGGGCGATACCTTGCAGCAGCAAGACGCAGCCGTGGCCGAAGACGCCCGGCAGATCCTTGTCGCACGCTTGAATGACCAGCTTTGCCGTCGTCTTGTACTCCATCTGCTCCACGTCTCCCCGCTAAAGTGTTTGCTGGGCAAACGCAATGCCAGCGTCAAACCCTCGTGTGCTCTTCTTAAATCATGCATTGTAGCAGTCAAAGTGCGTTAAGATACTTCCCCAGTATTGGGCGCCCAAGGTTGGGCTGGGTCCTACGAGGCCTGCAGCCGACCGGTCGCATGGAAAAAGGAGAAACATGGCTACGTTCTTTCCCGGTGAGTCCCACACGTTTTCGGAGTATCTGCTGGTCCCTGGTTACTCGTCCTCGCAGTGCATCCCCAACAACGTCTCTCTTAAGACGCCGCTAACCCGCTTTAAGCGCGGTGAGAAGCCGGCAATCACCCTGAACATCCCCATGGTTTCCGCCATCATGCAGTCCGTCTCGGGCGTCGACATGGGTGTCGCGCTCGCTACCGAGGGTGGCCTGTCCTTCATTTACGGTTCCCAGAGCGCCGAGTCCGAGGCCGCTATGGTCAAGGCCGTCAAGGATCACAAGGCTGGCTTCGTTCAGTCCGATTCCACGCTGACCCCCGACATGACCATGGAGCAGGTCATCGAGCTCAAGGAGAAGACCGGTCATTCCACCATGCCGGTTACCGATGACGGTACTCCCAAGGGTAAGCTCCTGGGCATCGTCACCAGCCGTGACTATCGTCCCAGCCGCGATGACCACCAGACGAAGGTCTCCGAGTTCATGACCCCGCGTGAGCAGCTCATCGTGGGCGACAAGAACATCAGCCTCAAGGTTGCCAACGACGTCATCTGGGACAACAAGCTCAACGCCCTGCCCATCGTCGACGACAACGATCACCTCATGGGCATCGTCTTCCGCAAGGACTACGACAGCCACAAGACCAACCCCAACGAGCTGCTCGACGGCGACAAGCGCTACATGGTCGGCGCCGGTATCAACACCCGCGACTATGCTGAGCGCGTGCCGCTGCTCATCGAGGCCGGCGCCGATGTCCTGTGCATCGACTCCTCCGAGGGCTTCAGCGAGTGGCAGAAGCGCACCATCGAGTGGATCCGCGCCAACTACGGCGAGGACGTCAAGGTCGGTGCCGGTAACGTCGTCGACGCCGAGGGCTTCCGCTTTTTGGCCGACTGCGGTGCCGACTTCATCAAGGTCGGTATCGGCGGCGGCTCCATCTGCATCACCCGCGAGACCAAGGGTATCGGTCGTGGCCAGGCCACCGCGCTGATCGACGTCTGCCGCGCTCGCGACGAGTACTACGAGGAGACCGGCGTTTACGTGCCCGTGTGCTCCGACGGCGGCATCGTCTACGACTACCACATGACGCTCGCCCTTGCCATGGGCGCCGACTTTATGATGCTTGGCCGCTACTTCGCCCGCTTTGACGAGAGCCCGACCGAGCGCGTCAATGTGAACGGTCAGTACATGAAGGAGTACTGGGGCGAGGGTTCTGCGCGTGCCCGCAACTGGCAGCGCTACGACCTGGGCGGCGCCGCGAAGCTCAGCTTCGTCGAGGGCGTCGACTCCTACGTTCCCTATGCCGGCTCCCTCAAGGACGGCGTGGGCGGCACGCTCTACAAGGTCAAGTCCACGATGTGCAACTGCGGTGCCCTCTCGATCCCCGAGCTCCAGGAAAAGGCACGCCTAACGCTGGTCAGCTCCACCTCCATCGTCGAAGGCGGCGCCCACGACGTTGTCGTGAAGGATTCTCAGCAGAGCGTTTCCTATCGATAAGCGGCTTTCCCAAGCACCGCACCTTGCCGTTCAAACCGTCGCTCGCGTACCAAAGTACGCGTCGCTCCTCTTTCACGGCAATCTGCGGCACTTGGAAAACCCGACCATATTTGGGCGGGTAACAATTAGCGGTTGATTCACAACCACGTTATTTAGATAAAGCGAGATGCCCGCAAGTCGCAGGCATCTCGCTTGTTGTATTTGCTATCATCAGTCAAGTTAACCTTAGGGTCGGGCGGCTTGGCTTTGTTCGCTACAAGTTCCGCACGCATAGAAGAGCACTTAATGTGCTCTTCGTCTTGCGCAGGACTGTCCGCAGTAGCGAATAAAGCCAAGCCGCCCGACCCCAGCTAAGATTAAAGGAGCTGATATGTGCGATTGCACAGATCATAAGGACGAGATCCCTGCTTACGACGCGCAGGCCATTGAGTCCAAGTGGATGAAGGCCTGGGAGGACTCCAACCTCTTTGCCGTCGACACCGACGACAGCAAGCCCAAGAAGTATGTGCTCGAGATGTTCCCGTATCCGTCGGGCGACCTGCACATGGGCCACGCGCGCAACTATACCATCGGCGATGCCATGGCCCGTCAGGCCCGCATGCGCGGCTTTGACGTACTGCACCCCATCGGCTTCGATGCCTTTGGCCTGCCCGCCGAGAACGCCGCCATCAAGCACAACACGCAGGCTGCCGCCTGGACGTATAAGAACATGGACCAGGCGCTCGCCACGATGAAGCGCATGGGCTTCTCCTACGATCTGGATCGCATGGTCAAGACCTGCAGCCCCGACTACTACCGCTGGGGTCAGTGGATCTTTGAGAAGCTGTGGGAAAAGGGCCTGGTCTACCGCAAGAAGAACCCGGTCAACTGGTGCCCTAACTGCAAGACCGTTCTGGCCAACGAGCAGGTCACCGAGGGCAAGTGCTGGCGCTGCGGCACCGAGCCCGAGAAGCGCGACCTTGAGCAGTGGTACTTCAAGATCACCGAGTACTCCCAGGAGCTGCTCGACGACCTGGAGAAGCTCCCCGGCTGGCCCGAGCGCGTCAAGCAGATGCAGGCCAACTGGATTGGCCGCTCCGAGGGCGCCGAGGTCGACTTTACCCTGTGCGACCAGGATGGCGAGCCCATCGAGGGCGACGAGGGTAAGATTACCGTCTTCACCACGCGTGCCGACACCCTCTTTGGTGTGTCCTTCTTTGTCCTGGCTCCCGAGTACGCTCGTCTGCACGAGCTCGTCGAGGGCACGGAGTACGAGGAGGCCGTGACCAAGATCGTCGAGGACTCCAAGCATATCTCTGCCGTCGAGCGTGCCCAGGGCACCCTCGAGAAGCACGGTGCCTTTACCGGCCGCTACGTGGTGAATCCCGTCAACGGCGAGAAGGTCCCCGTGTGGGTTGCCGATTATGTCGTTGCCGACTACGGCACCGGTGCCGTCATGGCCGTTCCCTGCGGTGACCAGCGCGACTTTGAGTTTGCCCGCAAGTACGACCTGCCGATCGTGCCGATCATCCTGGACGATGACGATCGCGCTGCCGTCGAGGCCAGCGGCGAGACCATCGA
>CABSNF010000013.1 GCA_902478995.1 uncultured Collinsella sp. | reverse complement strand
CAGCCTGATCCTTGCTGTTGAGGGCAAAGAGCAGGTAGGTGGTGGCAACGTCGGCAGCAGGGGAGCCCTGGGTGGCGTGTGCCCAGTCGCACACATAGAGCTGGCCGTCGTCGCCGACGATGACGTTGGAGGGGTTGAAGTCGCCGTGGCAGACCTTGAACTCCTTGGTCATGCCGTCCAGACGCTCCTGAAGGTTGTAGCGCGTGGTGGCATTGAGCTGATCAAGGCTGTCGATCATGCGGGCGTACTTGTCGCGCTGACGGTTGAGCAGCGGGGAGGTGTAGCCGTGGATCTCGATCTGGAGGTCGACGAACATCTCGAGGTACTCACCAAAGCGCTGGGGCTCGGCAGTCATCTTCTCGGCAAGGGTGGTGCCCGGAACCTTCTCGGTCACGAGCGCCCAGCCGTTGGCGTTCTCGAGCTGGGAAACCTCGAGAGCCTTGGGGCTGCGGATGCCGCACTCATTGATGCGGGCAAGATTCAAAGCCTCGTTGAACACGTCGGAGACAGGCTTGGTCTCGTTAAAGACCTTGACGATCTTGTCGCCCAGGTCGTAAACGACCTTGTTGCCACGGCGGACGAGCTCGGTCTTGGAATCGGGTAGCAGCATGGTTGCATCCTTTCAACGATGCGATAGAAGCGACGGCGGGGGTGTGTGAAACACCCGTGCACCCCCGCCGTTAAAAACCGTGCTAAAACTAGCAGACGGCGTAATCCTGGGGCTCGCGGCCGTAGTAGGCGTCCAGGTAGAGCTCCTTGATCTCGCTCATGAGCGGGTAGCGCGGGTTGGCGCCGGTGCACTGGTCGTTGAATGCCTGCTCGGTCATCTCGTCGAGGGTGTCGAGGAAGTACTGCTCGTCAACACCGTAGTCGGCGATGGTCTTCTTGACGCCGATGAAGTCCTTGAGCTCCTCGAGCTTCGTGATGAAGTTCTCGAAGACCTCCTTGTCGTCCTTGCCCTCGATGCCGCAGTACTTGGCCATCTCGGCGTAGTTGTGCAGCGCGTTGGGGTAAGGATACTGGGAGAAGGTACCCATCTTGACGGGAGCCTCGGCGGCGTTGTAGCGCATGACGCGGGTCAGGATGACAGCGTTTGCGAGGCCGTGGGGCAGGTGATGGAAAGCGCCGAGCTTGTGGGCCATGGAGTGGTTGAGGCCCAGGAAGGCGTTGGCGAAGGCCATACCGGCCATGCAGGAGGCGTTGTGCATCTCCTCGCGGGCGTGCGGGTCCTTGGCGCCGTTCGTGAAGCTGGAGGGCAGGTTCTCGAAGACGAGCTTGGCAGCGCGCTCGGAGAGGCCCTTGGTGTAGTCGGAAGCCATGATGGAGACGTAGGACTCGATGGCGTGGGTCATGACGTCGATGCCGGAGGCAGCGGTCAGGCCGCGCGGGGCGGTCATGCAGTTGTCGGCGTCGACGATAGCCATGTTGGGGAGCAGCGCGTAGTCGGCGAGCGGCCACTTGATGCCGGTCTCCTTGTCGGTGATGATGGCGAACGGCGTGCACTCGGAGCCGGTACCCGAGGAGGTCGGGACGGCGACGAAGTAGGCCTTCTTGCCCATCTCGGGGAAGGTGAAGATACGCTTGCGGATGTCCATGAAGTCCATGGCCATGTCCTCAAACTTGCACTCGGGGTGCTCGTACATCATCCACATGATCTTGCCGGCGTCCATAGCGGAGCCACCGCCGACGGCGATGATGACGTCCGGCTCAAAGAGAGCCATCTGCTTGGCGCCGCGACGTGCGCACTGCAGCGACGGATCGGGCTCGACGTCGTAGAAGCAGTCGTGGGCGATGCCCATCTCGTCGAGCTTGGCCTCGATGGCGCGGGTGTTGCCATTCTTGAAGAGGAACTGGTCGGTGACGATGAAGGCGCGCTTCTTGCCCATGACGTTGCCCAGCTCGTCGAGGGCGACGGGCGTGGAACCCTTCTTGAAGTAGACCTTCTCGGGAGCGCGGAACCACAGCATGTTCTCACGGCGCTCGGCCACAGTCTTAACGTTGATCAAGTGCTTCACCCCAACGTTCTCGGAGACGGAGTTGCCGCCCCAGGAGCCGCAGCCCAGGGTCAGAGACGGCTTCATGCCAAAGTTGTACAGGTCACCGATGCCGCCGTGCGAGGACGGGGTGTTGATGACGATACGGCAGGCCTTCATGACGTGCTCGAACAGGCTGATCTTCTCGGCCTGGGCGGGGTGCACGTACAGAGAGGCGGTGTGGCCCGGGCCACCGGCGAGCACGAGGTGCTCGGCCTTGTCGACGGCCTCCTGGAAGTCCTTGGCGTGGTACATGGCCAGGACCGGGGAGAGCTTCTCGTGGGAGAACTCCTCCTTGGCGGGGTCGGTGGAGGTGACCTCGGCGATCAGGATCTTGGTCTTGGCGGGAACCTCGATGCCGGCGAGCTCGGCGATCTTGGCAGCGGCCATGCCGGGGATGCGGTGATCGAGAGCGCCGTTCTTGAACATGGCGGCACGCAGGGCCTCCATCTCGGCACCCTGCTTGACGAAGTAGCAGCCGCGCTTCTGGAACTCGGCCTTAACCTGGTCATAGATGCTGTCGATGACGGTCACGGACTGCTCGGAAGCGCAGATCATGCCGTTGTCGAAGGTCTTGGAGTGGATGATGGAGTTGACGGCGAGCAGCACGTCGGCGGTGTCGTCGATGACGACCGGGGTGTTACCGGCGCCAACGCCCAGGGCGGGCTTGCCCGAGGAGTAAGCGGCCTTGACCATGCCCGGGCCACCGGTGGCGAGGATGATGTCGACGTCGCGCATGACCATGTTAGTCAGCTCGATGGAGGGGACATCGACCCAGCCGATGATGCCCTCGGGGGCGCCGGCCTTGACGGCGGCGTCAAGCACGAGCTTGGCGGCGGCGATGGTGCACTTGGCGGCAGCCGGGTGCGGGGAGATGATGATGGCGTTGCGGGTCTTCAGGCAGATCAGCGTCTTGAAGATCGCGGTGGAGGTGGGGTTGGTCGTCGGGATGACGGCGCCCACGATGCCGATGGGCTCGGCGATCTTGGTGATGCCGTAAGCCTCGTCGCGCTCCAGGACACCACAGGTCTTGGTGTTCTTGTAAGCGTTGTAGATGTACTCTGCGGCGTAGTGGTTCTTGATGACCTTGTCCTCAAGAACGCCGCGGCCGGTCTCCTCGATGGCCATCTTTGCCAACGGGATACGAGCCTTGTTGGCGGCCATGGCGGCCTCATAGAAGATCTTGTCGACCTGCTCCTGCGTGTACGTAGCAAAAAGCGCCTGGGCCTCTCGCATCTGAGCGAGCTTGGCCTCAAGCGCCTCTACGTTGTCCACAATTGCGGGAGTAGTGTTTTCCGGTGACTTTTTCACCATTTGTGTCTCCTTGCGATCGGAGATTTACCCTACGCCTTGCATGATAGCAAGAAATAATTCGGTAAACGGTAAGATTCCTGTAAAAGGCACACTAAAACGCTTCAATAAAATGAAGCGTTTTAACTAAAACTATCTGCCTGCTGCATCGCCCCGCTCATTGGGGACAGACTCTCATGAGTATTTCAATGGGAAAACGGGATATCTGTTTGATAATCGCTATTCGCGGGTTGCGGTTGAGTCGGACACACAGGCGGTGCAGCTACTCGATTACATCCATTTCAATCCCGTGTAAGGTGCGTCCGACTCGCTCGAGGCGTACCGTTAGTTACAAGGCATACCAGCTGCGCTATGATCCCTTTGACATCTGCAAACCCTCATATAAGTCTGTCCCCAATGAGTGCAAAAAGGCGCCCTCCGTAGGGGAGGACGCCTTTGGTAAGTTCTATATGAACGCGAGGTCTTTGACCCGGAGAGTCCGAGGTACTTGTTGGTAAGACCTTATTTAGGAGCGCGCAACCTTGCCGGACTTAAGGCAGGTGGAGCAAACGTTCATCTTGCGACGGTGGCCATCGACGACGACGTAGACGCGCTGGATGTTGGGGCGGAACTTACGGTTGGTGACGCGGTGAGAGTGGCTGATGGAGCGACCGGCAACGGGGTGCTTACCGCAAACTTCGCAAACTTTGGACATAACTGACCCTCCTTGGGCGACAAACGAACATGTCGCGTTAACAAACAAGCCTGAACTATAGCACAGAAGCAGCTCCCTGTGCGTAATCTACACAGAGATATTTCTCTTTTGGCGATAGTGCCCACGCCACGGCCCTGGACGTAGATCCGATTTGCGTGCAGCAGAGGGGATTATGCCAGCTCGTGTGTGCGTTTTCAAGCTCGTCCCACAAATATATATAGGTTTATTGGGCATTGGGCTCCGTTTACGGAATGCTCTGTATTTATGCTCGCAATTCAGCTTGAGGTTGGCTACACTATCCCTTGACCATTAAAGGGGTACGAGATACCCACATGGAATTACATAGCTGCCAAAGAGCAGCCCTTCCTGTGGGTGTCTGGTTCCGCTTTGAGCGGTCGGGCATCTATTTTTTTGACTGTGTCAGCAGTCAAGACATGTGAGGAAGGAGATCGATGGGCACGACTTCCCCCAAGGCGGTCATTATGGACGAGACCGCCGTCAATCGAGCGATGACCCGCATCGCGCACGAGATTCTCGAGCGCAACGAGGGCTGTGAAGACCTCGCTCTGGTCGGCATCGTCACGCGCGGCGACCTTCTGGCAAAGAAGCTCGCCGAGGAGATCAAGGAGATCGAGGGCGTCGACGTTCCGCTCGGCAGCCTCGACATCAGCTTCTACCGCGATGACTACGCTACCAATTTCGCTCCCGCGATCCACGCCACCAACATTCCCTTTAGCGTCGACGGCAAGCGCGTCGTGCTGGTGGACGACATCCTGTATACGGGCCGTACCATTCGCGCCGCTCTCGACGCCGTCATGGACTTGGGCCGTCCGAGCCGTATTGAGCTGGCAGTCCTCGTTGACCGCGGCCACCGCGAGCTCCCCATCTCGCCGGATTTTGTCGGCAAGAACGTTCCCTCGTCGCATGAGGAGAACGTGCACCTATATATGAAGGAAGTCGACGGCCACACCGCCGTCGAGATTAACGACGTCGCGCCGGGTTCCCACGTGGGCTCCGCGCCGCTGGGAGGTGAGTAGTACCGTGGCGTTCAACCATAAGCACCTGATCGACATTACCGAGTACTCCGAAGAGGACATTAAGCTCATCCTCGAGACCGCCAAGGCGTTCTCCGAGGTCAACGAGCGTGCGATCAAGAAGGTCCCCACGCTCAAGGGCAAGACCATCGTCAACATGTTCAACGAGCCCTCGACGCGCACCCGCAGCTCCTTCGAGCTCGCCGAGAAGCGTCTTTCGGCCGACAGTCTTAACTTTGGCGGCTCCTCGACCTCCACGGTCAAGGGCGAGAGCCTTGTTGACACCGTCGAGACCCTCAACGCCTATAAGATCGACTGCATCGTCGTGCGCGACAAGCACGCCGGTGCTCCCTACATCGTCACGCAGAACTCGCCCGCGAGCGTCATCTGCGCCGGTGACGGCAAGCACAACCACCCCACACAGGCCCTGCTCGACCTGTACACCATCTGGGTGCACAAGGGTGACTTCCACGGTCTGAAGGTCGCCGTCGTCGGCGATATCGCCCACTCCCGCGTCTGCGGCTCGCTGATCCCCGCCCTTAAGATCATGGGCTGCGAGACCTACGCCGTCGCCCCCGGCACGCTGCTGCCGCCGGCGCCCGAGGTCCTGGGCTGCGACCACGTGACGAGCGACCTCGATTCCGTCCTGCCCGAGCTGGACGTCGTCTACATGCTGCGCGTGCAGCAGGAGCGCCTCGAGGGTGCTCCGTTCCCGACCATTCGCGAGTACCACAAGCTCTTCGGTCTGACCAAGGACCGCGAGAAGCTCATGAAGCCCGACGCGATCATCTGCCACCCGGGCCCCATCAACCGCGGCGTCGAGTTCGATTCCTATATGGCCGACCACCCGCAACGCTCCGTCATCCTGGAGCAGGTCTACGCCGGTATCTGCGTGCGTATGGCTATCCTGTATCTGCTGCTTGGAGGTGCCGATAATGGCCTTGCTTCTTAAGAATGCCCACGTCATCGACCCGTCCGTCGAGCTTGACGGTGTCGTTGACGTCCTGATTGACGGCGACAAGATCGCCGAGGTCGGCGAGAATCTCGCCGTCGAGGGAGCCGAGGTCCGCGACCTTTCCGGCAAGTACCTCGTCCCCGGCCTGGTGGATATGCACGTTCACCTTCGCGAGCCCGGCTACGAGGTCAAAGAGGACATCGAGAGCGGTACCCGCGCTGCTGCCAAGGGCGGCTTTACCGGCGTGTGCTCCATGCCCAACACCGATCCCGTCACCGATAACGGCACCGTCGTGGAGTTCGTCAAGTCCCGTGCTGCCGAGGTCGGTCACTGCCGCGTCTATCCGTCGGGCGCCATGACCCGCGGTCTTAAGGGCGAGGCCATGTCCGAGATGGGCGATATGGTCGCCCACGGCGCCGTCGCCTTCACCGACGATGGTCGCGGCGTGCAGGGCGCGGGCATGCTCCGTCGCTGCATGGACTACGGCAAGATGTTCGGCAAGGTCTTTATGAGCCACTGCCAGGACGAGGATCTGGTCGGCCACGGCCAGATCAACGAGGGCAAGGTCTCGACCCGTTTGGCCCTCGAGGGCTGGCCGGCCGCCGGCGAGGAGCTTCAGATCGCCCGCGACATCGAGATCGCCAAGCTGACCGGTGCCAAGCTGCACATCCAGCACATCTCCACCGCCCATGGCCTGGAGATCGTGCGTGCCGGTAAGGCCGCTGGCGTTCAGGTTACCTGCGAGGCCACCCCGCACCACATGTTCCTGACCGAGAACGACTTGGACGAGACCTACAACACCTCGCTCAAGGTCAATCCGCCGCTGCGCACCGACGAGGACGCCGAAGCCATTCGTCAGGGCGTCATCGACGGTACCGTCGACGTGATCGTTACCGATCACGCTCCGCACACCCCGTGGGAGAAGGCCCGCGAGTTCGAGCTCGCACCCTTTGGCATGATCGGCCTCGAGACCTCGCTGTCGCTCGTACTCACCGAGCTGGTCAACACGGGCAAGATGAGCATGGGCCGTATGGTCGAGCTCATGGCCATCAAGCCGCGTGAGATCCTGGGCCTCGACCAGGTTCAGGTCAAGGCGGGCTCCGTTGCCGACCTGACCGTGTTCGACGCGTCCGCCACCTGGACGGTTGGCGAGGACGGTTACGAGTCGCGCGCCGAGAACTCCGGTTTTGCCGGCCGCACGCTCACCGGTCGTGCCACCGATGTGTTTGTCGGCGGTAAGCAGACGCTTGCCGACGGCTGCATCTGCTAGCATAGCCTTATCGCTTTTGTGCGCGGCGCCCTTGCGGTGCCGCGCTTTCTGTTCGTTTTGACCATGCAACCGCATGGGGGATTGGAGCGTCTATGCCCACACCTTCCACTGCACGCATGCACGACTTCGAGGTCGTCTCGAACCAGAAGATCGCCGACGGCATCTTCTCGCTCGTCATCTCGGCCCCCAAGCTTGCAAGTGCGCTCAAGCCCGGTCAGTTTGTGAACATCGCCGTACCCGGCGATGCGTCCTCGCTGCTTCGCGTGCCCCTGAGCTACTACCGCGCCGACGCCGAGGCCGGCACCGTCGAGCTGTGGTACGCCGTCGTGGGCGACGATACCCGTCGTTTGTCCCAGATGGGCCCTGGCTCCACCTCTAACCTGCTGGGCCCCGGTGGCCGTGGCTGGATGGTACCCGAGGGCACCAGGAAGGCCCTGCTCGTCGCCGGTGGCATCGGCGTTCCGCCTGTGCTGTGTCTTGCCGGTATGCTTGCCGAGCAGGGCGTGGATGTTGACGTGTGCCTGGGCTTTGGCACCGCTTCCAAGGCCGTGGGTGTCGATGAGTTCCGCGCGCTGGGCGCCACGGTCAACGTTTGCACCGACGACGGCTCGCTCGGCACGCACGGTTTTTGCACCGATCCTGCCGCCGAGCTGCTCGGCGAGGGCGGCTACGACTACGTCGCCAGCTGCGGCCCCGCTGTCATGATGAAGAAAGTCGCCGCCGCTGCCGCCGAGGCCGGTGCGTACTGCGAGGTGTCGCTTGAGCGCATGATGAGCTGTGGCTTTGGCGCCTGCAACACCTGCAACGTCGAGACGGTCGACGGTATGAAGGGCGCTTGCATGTGCGGCCCCGTGTTCGATGCTTCCAAGGTGGTGGTCTTCTAGTGGGTACCGTGAACATGGCCGTCGATTTCGGCGGCGTCAAGATGCAAAACCCCATCAACACCGCAGCCGGTACCTTTGGCTACGGCTGGCAGTTCCAGAACTTCTTTGATGTTTCCCAACTGGGCGCCATCACCACCAAGGGTTGCGCAGCCGAGCCCTGGCCCGGTAACCCCGCGCCCCGCATGGCCGAGATCCCCGGCGGTATGATCAACTCCGTGGGCCTTCAGAACCCCGGCGTGGCCGCCTTTGCTCGCGAGTCCGGTCCGTGGCTCGAGCAGCTCTCCAAGGACGGCTGCCAGGTCATCTGTCAGGTTGCCGGCCACTCCGTTGACGAGTTTGTCCGCGCACTCGAGATGTATGTCGAGCTGTGCCCCTGGGCTGCCGGCTACGAGATCAACGTGAGCTGCCCCAATATCGCCGCCGGCGGTGCCGCCATGGGCTCCACGCCCGAGGGCGCCTCTTCCGTTATGGCTGCCTGCCGCAAGGTGACCGATAAGCCGCTGTTCGTGAAGATGGCGCCGGTCAACGTCGCCGAGATCGCCAAGGCCCTCGAGGCTGCCGGCGCCGACGGCCTTTCGGTCATCAACTCCATTCAGGGCATGGCCATCGACGTCCATACCCGCAAGTCCCGCGTGGCCAAGCCCAAGGGCGGCCTTTCGGGCCCGCTGTGCCACCACATCGCCGTGCGCATGGTCTGGGAGGTTGCCCAGGCCGTCGATATCCCCATCAACGGTGTCGGCGGTGTCATGACCGGTGAGGATGCGGCTGAGTTTATCCTGGCCGGTGCCACCTGCGTGTCGGTCGGCATGGCCAACTTCGTCGATCCGTGCGCTTCGCTCAAGATCGCGCATGAGCTCGAGGCCTGGGCCGAGTCCCAGGGCGTAAATGACATCAACGAGCTGGTAGGTGCTTTCGAATGCTAGAGACCGATGCCCGCGACCGCGTAATCGTCGCCCTCGACTGCGATCGTGAACGTTCGCTCGAGCTCGCCCACGAGCTTTCGGGCCATGCCGCCTGGCTCAAGGTTGGCATGACGCTCTATTACGCTGAGGGCCCCGAGATCGTCAAGACCTTTAAGGACCTGGGCTTTAAGGTCTTCCTTGACCTTAAGTTCCATGATATTCCGCATCAGGTTCGCGGTGCCGCCCGTTCGGCCTCGCTTGCCGGTGCCGACCTGCTCTCGGTTCACGGCTTGGGTTCGGGCGCCATGCTCGCTGCCTGCCGCGAGGGTGCCGAGGAGGCGCGCGAGGACCGCGCCAAGCTCGTCGCCATCACCGTGCTCACGAGCATGAATCAGGATGCCTTGAGCGAGATCGGCGTCGAGTCGCCCGTGGCCGAGGAGGCCGCCCGCCTGGCAAAGCTCGCTCAGGCCAACGGCATCGATGGCATCGTGTGCTCGCCGATGGAGGCTCACGACATGCGTGAGCTGCTGGGCCCTGATGCCCTGATCGTGACTCCGGGTGTGCGTCCGGTGGGTGCCGCCTTAGGTGACCAGTCCCGCGTGGCGACGCCTTCCCAGGCTATCGAGCGTGGCGCAAGCCACATTGTGGTGGGCCGTCCCATCACCGGTGCCGACGATCCGGTTGCCGCCTTTGACGCCATCGTCGCTGAGCTGGTCGAAAACGTCGCGTAAAAGATTCCCCTAAGTCACCACTTTTGGGTTTCATTAGCACAAAATAGCCCCTGTGCCTGCGTAAACTTTCCCATCCTTTGTGTGGAATCGCAGGTCAGGGGCTTAACTTTGGGCGCAGTATATTGCACTTTTTGCGGGTATCGTCTAACCTATGGAGCCGCGATTGGGCATTTTGTACGTTCTACGTGCTAAAATGACAATTATTGAATCAGATATAACCCAACTACTTGGAGGTACGAATGGCACTCCCTCAGCTTACCGATGAGCAGCGCAAGCAGGCTCTTGAGAAGGCTGCTGCCGCACGTCACGCCCGCGCTGAGCTTCGCGAGCAGATCAAGAAGGGCGAGAAGTCCCTTGAGTCCGTGCTCAACTCCGATGACCCCATCGCTTCCCGCATGAAGGTTTCCACCCTCATCGAGTCTCTCCCTGGTTATGGCAAGGCCAAGGCCGCCAAGATCATGGAGGAGCTCGGTATCTCCGCTACCCGTCGCGTCCAGGGCCTCGGCGTCCGTCAGCGCGAGCAGCTCCTCGAGCAGCTGACCAAATAAGTGAGCGCTCAGGATTCCAAGCTCTTTGTGATTTCTGGACCGTCAGGCGCAGGCAAGGGTACGCTCGTCACTCGTGTGCGCGAGCGCCGCTCGAACCTGGGCCTGACGGTTTCGGCTACCACGCGAGCACCACGCAAAGGTGAGGTCGACGGCGTCAACTACTTTTTTCTGACGCGCGAGGAGTTCGACCGCCGCGTGGCAAACGGCGAGTTTGTTGAGTGGGCCGAGGTCCACGGTAACTGCTACGGCACGTTGGTGAGCGAGGTCACATCCAAGCTCGCCTCGGGCGCGTCTCTGATTTTGGAGATCGATGTCCAGGGCGCCCTGCAGGTGAAGGAGCGTTTCCCCGAGGCCGTGCTGATCTTTATCAAGCCGCCTTCGCTTGAGGTGCTCCGCGAGCGTCTAGTCGGTCGCGGTACCGAGACGCCCGAGACGATTGAGCTGCGTATGGCAAACGCCGCCGATGAGCTTGCCCTTGCCGACCGCTACGACGACGTCGTGGTTAATGACGATCTCGACCGCGCGACCGATGAACTCGTTCGCGTTCTCGATATGCATGAAAGGAACTGAGGTCCGTGTCCGTTGTAAAGCCTTGCATTGACGATCTTCTGGAGAAGACCGATCACAACCGCTTCCTGCTCGCTTCGCTTGCCTCCAAGCGCGCCTGCGACATCAATAGCATGCTGCGTGGCCAGCACAACCGCGTGCTTGCCGTCCAGGATGTCGATGACATCACCATCGGGCTTTCCGGTGCCGATACCATCTCGATGGCTATGGACGAGATTGTCGACGGCGACATCTCTTACGACGAGGCCCGTTACGAGAAGGCGCTCGGCCACAAGGTTGCTGAAGCCTAAATGGCGGCTCGCGTCTGCCTGGTCCACTATCACGAGGTTGGACTGAAGGGTAAGAACCGCGCACATTTTGAGCATATCCTCATGGATAACATCAAGGCGGCCTTGGCCGCCTTTTCCGTGAATGCCGTGTCTCGAATTTCCGGTTATATCCTCGTGACCTTTAACGAGCATCAGGCCGATGAGGCGGCGCGTGTCATTCGCACCGTTCCCGGCGTTGCCCGTGTATCTTTGGCGTATCACACTAACCGCGACCCGCAGGAGTACTGTGCCGCCGCCGTCAAGGCGCTGCGCGAGTTTGGTCCTTTCGATTCGTTTAAGGTGCACGCCAAGCGCTCCAATACCGACTATGAGCTCACCTCGATTGATATCAATCGTCAGGTGGGCGAGGTACTGTGCGAGGCCTTCCCCGATAAAAAGGTTCAAATGCACGACCCCGATGCGATGGTGCACGTACTGGTGGTCCAGGGTAGCGTCTACGTGTATGCGCGCTCCGAGCGTGGCGTGGGCGGTCTGCCGGTGGGTTCTGCCGGCAAGGTCGTGACGCTGTTGTCGTCGGGTATCGATTCTCCGGTGGCGACCTGGATGCTCGCGCGTCGCGGCGCGGTGTGCGTGCCGGTACATTTCTCCGGTCGTCCGCAGACGCCCGATACGAGCGAGTATTTGGTGCAGGACATCATCCGTGCGCTTGAGCCGGGTGTCCAGATCGGCCGCCTGTACGTGGTGCCGTTTGGCGACTGCCAGCGTGAGATTTCGGTCACCTGTCCCAGCAACCTGCGCGTGATTATGTATCGCCGCATTATGTATTCGGTTGCCGAGCGCATTGCACACATCGAGGGTGCCAAGGCTATCGTTACGGGCGAATCACTTGGGCAGGTTGCCTCCCAAACGCTTGAGAACATCATGGCCGTCAACGAGGCCGTGAAGATCCCCGTGTTCCGTCCTCTCATCGGTTCGGACAAGCAGGAGATCATCGCGCGCGCCGAGGAGATCGGCACGTTCGATATCTCGACTGAGGCCGCTCCCGACTGCTGCACGCTATTTATGCCGCGCCGTCCCGAGACGCACGCTAAACTCGATGCCGTGCATGAGGCCTGGGAGTTGTTCGATCACGAGGAGATGATCGAGCGCCTGCTCAAACAGACCGAGTACATCGACTTCGAGAGCAACACGTATAAGGCCCCCAAGACCTTAAAACGCAAACATTCGGAGCTTGCTCCGCGTGAGATTTACCAAGATCACGAGTAAATTTGTGCATAGACCGACGATGCGCCTGCATCGTCGGTCTTTTGCTATCTGGGCATTTTGCGGCTAAGTGTTCATTTGCTGACGTGTGCCTGAATAAATGGACAGATTTGTGCAAGGTTTTGGTCGGTTTTTGGTTTGACCGCTAAAACCGGTTTTGGAGCGTAGCTGTTGCGGAGTTCCTTTCCTGACACGATGGTGTTGGGAGGTTTTGCTATGGCGCAGCGCGAACAACACGAACGGGTCAAAAAGATGGACCGCTTGGCGGACAAGCTGTTCGGTCATAAGGCGGTGGTCGTGGCGATACTGGTCGTCATTGCGATGGCGAGCGGCTTGGCGATGGCGAACCTTGGCGGCGGTGCCGGCGGCGTGTCGTTTGAGCGCACTGACGGTTCAGACTCGTTGGTGGAGCCTGGATCCGGCGATGCCTCGAGCGGAAAGACATCCGAAGGCTCTTCGTCTAAGGCGTCTGCCGCGGCAGAAGTCTATGTCGATGTTGATGGCGCTGTTGTGTCGCCCGGTGTATACAGGCTCAAAGACGGCGCGCGGGTGGCTCAGGCGATTGATGCCGCCGGCGGGCTGGCGCCTGAGGCAGACGTTACGGGGCTCAATCGGGCATCTAAGGTCGTCGATGGACAGAAGATTCACGTTCCAACGGTAGGGGAGCAGCAGACGTCCATTGCGGAAGCCGGTGTTGATGGTGGGGCTTTCGCATCATCGGGCGTGAGTGGCGCAACAGGCCTAGTAAATATCAATACGGCAAGCGCGGCAGAACTGCAGACGCTCTCGGGCATCGGTCCCTCCATGGCACAGTCGATTATCGATGAGCGGACAAAGAACGGTGCTTTTGCCTCGGTTGACGATCTGATGCGTGTATCGGGAATCGGCGAGAAGAAGCTTGCCAAAATCAAAGATTGCATCTGCGTATGAGTGCGACCGAGCGCGAGCATGTGATGCCTCCGCGGCCCCTGATGCCGTGGACGATGGCCCTGTGTGCCGGCATGTGCATGAGCTGCGCCTCGGTGCTCAACGTGGCCGCTGATGCGCTGCTGAGGGAGCAGGCGCCGGCGGTCGGGCTGCTATGGGCCATTCCCGTTGCGACGACGGTATTCGTTGTGCTGGCTCAATCTTGTGCGCGGCTTGCCCCTTTGAAGCGGTGGTTGTATGCCGCGTCCGTCGGTCTCGTGGCGGGAGCGGTCGTCTCGGCGTGGTGGGCTGTGGGTGCGCTCAGCGCCTCGAAGGCGCTCGACGGTCGAGCGGCAAGCGGCCTCGAGTTTATCGTGCAGGGCGATCCATCCATAAACGACGACGTGTATTCCTATACCTGCGAGGCACGCGCGGACGGTAAGAACTTGGCAACGGTTCGCCTATCGTGCGACCGCGAGCTCAAGGTCGGGGCGTACGTGCGTGTTATCGGTCGCGTTTCACGTTTTGAGAACGATGCGTATGGACGATCGCGCGTGCTCCGAGGCGAGGTGCGCAAGGTTAAAGTCGTTCGGATTGTGTCGGCCGATGAGGGCTCTCCGGGACCGCTGCTTCGGCTGCGAAATGGGCTGCTTGCGTCCATCGCGCCTGCGACCGACCCGGCGCGTGCACTCATAGCCGGTGTCGTCTGCGGTCGTTCGGCCGAACTGCGCGCCCAGCCGGCGGGCGACTGGTTTTCGGTAGCGGGAACGGCGCATCTTATCGCCGTCTCGGGCAGCCATTTGGCTATCGTGGGATTTGTAATCGAGGGTGTATTGCAAAAGACTCGCTGCTCACGTGGTGTTCAGCGGGCGATATTGGCGATGGCGCTTGTGGGCTACACTGCCTTTACGGGCGCGTCTCCCTCGGCCGTGCGCGCGTGCTGCATGGTGTTCGCGACGCTTGTCGTAAACGGCGCGGGGCGTCGCCGGCACGGCGCATCGGCACTCTTCGTAACCATGTCCATCTTTGTGCTACTGCGGCCGACGGTGCTGTTCGAGATGGGCTTTCAGCTCTCGTGTGCCAGCGTCTTAGCCATTCTGTGCTTTTGCCCCTATGCGACCTACGCTTTGGGTGAGCTGGGTGTGCCATCGGGCGTTGCCAACATACTTTCCGTCACGCTGTGCTCGCAACTGGCAACACTTCCCATTACCATTCCTGCCTTCGGTACGTTCTCGCTCATTGCTCCGCTGGCAAATGCAGTCATCGGTCCGGTGGTGAGCGTACTGCTTGCTGTGTCGATCGTGCTGGTTCCCTTTTCGCTCGTGGAACCGTTGCGGATTTGGGCGCTCGTTGTGCCCATGGTTGCCGCCCGTTGCGCACTGTTCTTCGAGCAACTGTTTGCCGCCGTGCCTGGTGTATCTGTGAGTGTGCCGCCCGATAGCATGTGGATTTACCTAGTGCCGTGTTTGCTGGCGGTTCTGTTGGTCTGGTGGCCGCGTCCCCGTGCACGTCCTATGGCGGTGGGGCTTTCATGCCTGGTGCTCTTGGCTGCGATTCCGTACGTCTACTGGGATCGATTCGCTCCGCCTTCGGTGACGGTGCTCGATGTGGGCCAGGCGGATGCGATTCTTATCCGCCAGGGCGACGCATTAGCACTCGTCGACTGCGGGCTCGATGAGCGCGTGGTAGCGGCGTTGGTTCGCAATAACGTGCACCATATCGATGCCGTCTTTGTGACGCATTGGGATGAGGATCACTGGGGTGGTCTACCTGCCGTGCTCGAACAGTTTTCGGTCGGAACGATTGCCGTGGCGGCGGATGCGTTGGAGGATGCTCCTGCCGAGGTATTGAATCGACCTGGCGTTGAGTATCGGCAGGTGCGCCGTGGGGATACGGTCGACATCGGCTCATTTTGTGCCCGCGTGATGTGGCCGTTCGAGTCCGTAGATGGCGAGGGAAATGAGGACTCGCTTGTCCTGCTACTCTCTTATGTTCAGGAAGGCAAGAGCCTGCGTATGCTCCTCACTGGTGATGCCGAGCTCGACCAAGAACGGGAATTCGTGCAGGAGGTGGGGGATATCGATGTCCTTAAACTTGGGCATCACGGCTCCAAGGTTTCAGTCGATGGTGAGTTGCTGGATGTCCTGAGACCCGAGCTTTCCCTCGCGAGCGCCGGCAAGGGGAATCGATACGGTCATCCGTCGGATGCCTGCATCGATGCCGTTCAGGAAGCGGGCGGTGCGTTCGCATGCACCATCGAACATGGTGATATCACCATCAGCCCGACCGCAAAGGGCTTTGCGATGCGATGCCAGCGACCGTGACGATGTCGATGGCGTGTGGTGGGCCCCTGGGCTAGAATGGCACGGAACGAATACGAAGGCCTGCGGGAGGGGAGCGTAATGTCCGAAACCGGTCTGCTGCCGGCATATCTGATCGTCGGTACCGACGGCGTCAAGCGCGATCACGCCGTCTCGCGTATGAAGGCGCGTCTGGAAAAGTCGGGAATGGTCGAGTTCAACCTCGACGAGCGCGACATGACCAAGGACCCCGATATCGAGTCCATTATCGGATCGCTTAACACCTTTCCGATGGGCAGCGAGTTTCGCTTGGTAATCCTTGATGGCTGCTCAAAGCTCGCTAAGGCGGTCTCGGAGTCGCTTGTCGACTATCTGGCGAGTCCCAGCCCCACGACGGTCTGCCTCATCATCGCCGACTCGCTTGCCAAGAACACGCGCCTGTATAAGGCGATCGCCAAAATCGACAAGAAGGCCGTGATCGATTGCTCCGGCACCAAGCGCTGGGAGTTACCGCGCCGCGTGCAACAGATGGCGACGCAGCACGGCAAGTCGATCTCGACGGCGGCCGCCGAGGAGCTCGTTTCGCGTTCGGGTGAAAACACTCGCATGCTCGATAACGACTTGGCTAAGCTTGCCCAGATGGTCGAGGCGCCCCAGATTGAGCTTGCCGACGTTGAGCGCTGGATTGTACGAACGGCCGAGGTTCAACCCTGGGACTTTCTCAATGCGGTCTCGGCCCGTGACATGCGCCGTTCGCTCGAGCTCTTCAATCTAATGCCCGCCAAGAGCTACGTGTGGACGTACACATTGCTGTGCGGCCGCATTCGCGAGCTTATCGTTGCCAAGGCGCTCGATGCGCGCGGACAGGGTCGTGAGCTGGCCGCAACGCTCAAACTCCAGTCCTGGCAGGTCAAGAATCACCTGACCTGGGCACGTCGCTTTTCGATGGCAGAGCTCGTTGCCGCGCTCGAGGGCGCGGTCGATGTGGAGCTCGCGCTCAAGGGTTCGGCCGATTCTCAGACCGCGCTTTTGCTCTGGATTACGAACATCTTGAGAAAATCGTGATGATACCTGCCTATTTGACAAATTCGTTCTATCCCTTTGAGGGGGAGCGTGCTATAGTAGGCGCTTGCATGACCTCACCGTGTCTCAGAGGTGTCATACATTTTTTGCAAGGAACTCGAAAGGAACTCCAGAAGTGGCAAACATCAAGTCTCAGAAGAAGCGTATCCGCACCAATGAGGCAGCTCGCATGCGTAACAAGGCTGTCAAGTCCGAGCTCAAGACGCTGACCAAGCACGTCCAGTCCGCCGTCGCCGAGGGCGACGCCGAGAAGGCCCAGGCTGCCCTCAAGACCGTCACCAAGCGTCTCGACATGGCTGCCGCCAAGCATGTTATCCACAAGAACCAGGCTTCCAACCGCAAGTCCGGTCTTGCCAAGCTCGTGAACAGCATCAACGCTTAAGTTGTAAATTTCACACCACACAGATTACGCGCATAAATGGAGCCTGTTTTATGGAACAGGCTCCATTTTTTGTACCGCTCGGGTAAGATAGTCCGCATGAATACTTCAATTGACATTTCCCACATCCGTAACTTCTCGATCGTTGCGCACATCGACCATGGCAAGTCCACGATCAGTGACCGCATCCTCGAACTAACCCATACCGTCGACGAGCGCGACATGGAGTCGCAGCTGCTCGACACCATGGATATCGAGCGCGAGCGCGGCATCACGATCAAGTCCAATGCCGTTCGCGTTTCCTATGACGCCGACGATGGCGAGACGTATCAGTTCAACCTGATCGATACGCCAGGCCACGTGGACTTTACCTACGAGGTCTCGCGTTCGCTTGCCGCCTGTGAGGGCGCGGTGCTCGTTGTCGACGCCACACAGGGTGTCGAGGCGCAGACCGTCTCTAACGCGACGCTCGCCATGAACGCCAACCTGGATATCGTGCCCGCCATCAACAAGATCGATTTGCCGTCGGCGCACCCCGACGAGGTCAAGACCGAGATCGAGGACGACCTGGCGATTTCTGCCGACGATGCCGTATGCGTATCGGGCAAGACCGGCGAGGGCATCCACGACCTGCTGGAGTCCATCGTCTTTTTGATCTCACCGCCCAAGGGCGATGCGAACGCGCCGCTCAAGGCGCTCATCTTGGATTCGTATTTCGATGAGTACCGCGGCGTCGTTGCCACGGTCCGCGTCTTTGACGGCTCCATTAAAAAGGGCGATACCCTGCTTATGATGCAGGCCGAGGGCGACTTCTTGGTCGACGGCGTGGGCGTCAAGCGTCCCGCCGAGACACCGGTCGACGCACTGACGGTCGGCGAGGTGGGCTACGTGGTCACGGGCCTGAAGGATCCCGAGGCCGTGCACGTGGGCGATACCCTCACGTGGGCGTCGAATCCCTGCCCCGAGCCGCTTCCCGGCTATCGCGAGGCCAAGCCCATGGTCTATACGGGCCTGTTCCCGATCGACAACAAGGATTACGAGAATCTGCGCGACGCTCTCGATAAGCTGCATGTCAACGACCCGTCGTTGGTGTGGGAGCCCGAGACCTCGGTGGCGCTCGGCTTTGGTTTCCGCGTTGGCTTCTTGGGCCTGCTGCATATGGAGGTCGTCAAGGAGCGCCTGGAGCGCGAGTTCAATCTGGACCTCATTGCCACGAGCCCTTCGGTGGACTATCACGTCTACAAGACCGACGGCGAGATGATTGATGTCCGCAGCCCGCAGGATTTGCCCGAGGCTACGCGCATCGAGCGCATCGAGGAGCCCTACCTCAAGGCCAAGATTATCTGCCCGCCCGAGTATACGGGTGCCGTCATGCAACTCGCTATCGAGCACCGCGGCATTACAACCGACATGATCCATCTCACGAGCAAATCGGTCGAGATGCGCTTTGACATGCCGCTTGCCGAGCTCATCCTGGACTTCTTTGACCAGCTCAAGAGCCGCACCAAGGGCTATGCCTCGCTTGACTATGAGTTCAACGAGTACCGTCCCTCCGAGCTCGTCAAGCTCGATATTTTGCTTTCGGGCGATGAGGTGGACGCGCTTTCGTTTATCGTGCACAAGGATAAGGCCTATGGCCTGGCCCGCGGCCTGTGTGACAAGCTCAAGGAGATTATTCCACGACAGCTGTTCGAGGTGCCTATTCAGGGCGCCATCGGCAACAAGATCATCGCCCGCTCCACCGTCAAGGCGCGCCGCAAGGATGTTTTGGCCAAGTGCTATGGTGGCGATATCTCGCGTAAGCGCAAGCTGCTCGAGAAGCAGAAAGAGGGCAAGAAGCGCATGAAGGCCATCGGTTCGGTCGAGGTCCCGCAGGAGGCCTTTATGGCGATCCTCAAGGTGGACGAGTAAGTCTATGGCGCTTTCCGAATACAGCAAGCGGCTGCTGGGCGCCTATGCCGAGCAGCCGTTCCTTATGGCTCCCATGGCGGGCGTGACCGACCCCGCCTACCGCATCATGTGTCGCCGCCGCGGTGCCAACCTTGCCTACAGCGAGATGGTGAGCGTGGCGGGCCTTGCCTATGCCAGCAACAAAACGTGGCGTCTGGTACTGCCGGCCGACGAGGAGCAGCAGATTTGCGTGCAGCTCTTTGGCTCCAAGCCCGATCAGTTTGCGAGTGCCGTCGCCGCCGTCGAGGAGCGTGTGGGCGATCGCCTGTCGCTCATCGATATCAACATGGCCTGTCCTGCCCGAAAGGTTGTCACCAAGGGCGAGGGCTCTGCCCTTATGCGCACGCCCGATTTGGCCGAGAAGATCGTCGAGGCGGCGGTGGGCGCGGCGCATGTGCCCGTGACCGTAAAGATCCGCAAGGGCTTTTATGCCGAGGACCGCAACGCCGCAACGTTTGCCCAGATGCTCGAAGGGGCGGGCGCCTCCGCAGTTGCCGTGCACGGTCGTTGTGCCACGCAGCTCTATACGGGGCAGGCCGATTGGTCTGTCGTCGATGAGGTTGCCGACGCTGTCGAGATTCCCGTGATCGGTTCGGGCGATGTGCTCTGCGCCGAGGATGCCGCGGAGCATCTGCGCGACTCGGGTGCCAGCGCGGTGTTTATCGCGCGCGGCATCTATGGCAACCCCTGGGTCTTTGGTGATGCTCGCGCCCTTGCGCTCGATGGCACGCCGGTGCCGGCGCGCAGCTCCGTCGAGCGCTTAGACGCCCTGCGTGAGCACCTAACGCTGACGCATGAGCTCCTGCCGCTCATGTCGCGTGCCCGTACGTACGCAAGCTGGTACTTAAAAGGCATGCCCCATGCCGCCGCTTGGCGTGCCCATGTGGTGCGCTGCTCCACGTATGAGGAGTTCATGGCTCTGGTTGATGAGATCGAGCGCGATGTGGTGGCCTGCGAGGCTGCCCTTGCCGCCGGCGAATTGGTGCCCCCTCATCCGCTGGAGGCTTAAGGGTGGCCGTTACCGCGCTGTACGTGCACGTGCCGTTTTGCGCCCAAAAGTGCCGGTACTGCGACTTTGACTCGCGCAGTTTTGCTCCGTGCGACTTGAGCGCTGCGCTCGATGTCTATTTTGAGCAGTTGTTCGCGCGCCTCGATGCTTTTGGCAAGGCTGGGGCCCTTGACCATATCCGCACCGTCTATGTTGGCGGCGGTACGCCGTCGCTGGCGGGGGAGCGCCTGGTGGAGCTGGCGCGGCGTATTCGTGCGTGGTGCGCCCCCGTTGAGTTTACCTGCGAGGCCAATCCCGAGTCGCTGACCGCTGAGCTCGCCACCGCGCTTGCCGAGGCGGGTGTCACGCGCATCTCTCTGGGCGTGCAAACCCTCGTCAATACTGAACTGGCTGCTATTGGCCGCATTCACGATGCTAATCGGGCACTTGCGGCTATCGCGACGGTAAAGGACGCTGGCCTCGATGTGTCGTGCGACCTTATGTGTGGCCTTCCCGGGCAGACGGCGGCGAGTTGGCAGCGCACGCTCGATGGCGTGCTCACGGCGACTCCGCATCATGTGTCGGTCTACCCTCTTACGCTCGAGGAGGGGACGCCCCTTTATCGCATGGCGTGCCGCGACGAGTCGGTCGAGCCCGACGAGGATTTTCAAGCTTCGTGCATGGATGTGGCACGCGAGCTCCTGGGTGCCGCCGGCTATCACCCGTATGAGGTGGCGAGCTACGCGCTCGACGGCCATGAGTGCGCCCATAACATTGCCTACTGGACCGGACGGGGTTACCTGGGCCTTGGTCGCTCTGCCGCGGGCATGCTCGACGCCGAGGATTTCGACCGTCTTGCAGGTTTGTTCCCCGGTGTTTCTTCTCGATGCGATGCGTACCGCGTGCGTCTGGTGCAACGTGACGATGACGCGACGGCGTTCGAGGCCGAATATCTGTCGCAGCGTGAGGCTGCGGCTGAAGACCTGATGCTCGCTTGTCGCATGACGCGCGGTGTTGCGTCCGACCTGTTGGTTCGTGCAGCTTGCGTCATCCCAGCGGGTGAGCTGGCAGCCGCTTGCGATCGCGCACTCGAATTGGGTCTTGTCACTTGGGTTCCCGAGACGCTCGGGGTCCATGAGGGACCCTTCACTTCGGCAGATGTCGTCGCGGGCCATGTCCGAGCTCGTCTGGCGCCGACACACCTGGGCTGGCTCGATGGAAATGTTCTGTTCGAGCTGTTTTGGGATCTAGCTTAGGCCGCTCGGGTAGAATTACCGGAATATATACGCTGCTGTGAGCAGGAGGTTGCCGCGCATGGCGACGATGAACGAAAAAGATTACTACGAGATTTTGGGTGTCTCCAAGGACGCCACCTCGCGTGATATTCAAAAGGCCTTCCAGCAAAAGGCCCGCAAGCTCCATCCGGACGTCAACAAAGAGCCGGATGCCGAGGAAAAGTTTAAAGAGGTTTCCGAGGCCTACGCCGTGCTTTCGGATGAGCAAAAACGTGCGCGCTACGACGCCATGCGTTCTGGCAATCCCTTTGCCGGTGCTCCTACGGCTTCGCCTTATGGTGGCGGCTACGCCGGCAGCGCAGGCTATGGCAATCCTTTTGAGGGCGGCTTTCCCTTTGGTGGCGCCTGGGGCCAGCAGCGTCGCGGACAGGCTGCCTACAATCCCGAGAACGGCGCCAATGTGGTCGTCGATATCAAACTCGACGCCAAGGAGGCCAAGGGCGGTGCCCGCAAGACCGTCCGCTACACGCGTTTCGATACGTGCGGACATTGCGGCGGCTCGGGTTCTGTCTCCTCCGAGCATGCCCATACCTGCCCAAGCTGTGGCGGCCGCGGCCACATCGACGTCGACCTGTCCTTCCTGTTCGGTGCCGGCACGTTCCAGTCGGTCTGCCCCGAGTGCGGCGGTTCCGGTAAGGTCGTTGCCGACCCCTGTCCCGATTGCGGCGGCAGCGGGCGTGTCCGTGTGACCTCCGAGCAGACGATTGAGTTTCCTGCCGGCACGCACGACGGCGACGAGGTCCGCATTGGCGGCATGGGTCACGCCGGCACCAACGGTGCCTCGGGTGGCGATCTGGTCGGCCGCGCCCATGTTGAGGCCGAGCGCCTGGAAGGCAAGGCCCGTACCGGTTTTTACCTGATGGGCATTGTGGCGCCTTTTTTGGTGCTGTCGGCCATCTCGGGTGTGTTCTCGGCCTTTGCCGTGATGTGCTTTATTCCGTTTGCCATGGGCCTGTTTATGGTGGTCTCGGACGGCGTGCTGCACCGCAGCTTGCTGTGGTGGAAGCGCGGCGCAATGCAGTTTGCCAACGGTTTCGCCAACGGATTTATGTTTGCGCTCGTGTCGGTTTGGTTTGCGAGCTGCTCGCAGCGTGCCATGCTTTCGCCTTATGGAATGCAATAACATCTAGCCCTCTGTTTGCGGCCGGCCCAGCTTGGGTATAGGACGCACTGTGACAATAATGAAAGTCGGAAGGATTCGGTCGTGTCGGAAAATAGGGATTACTACGAGGTACTTGGCGTCGACAAGGATGCCGACGCGCGGACGATTAAGCGCGCGTTTCTAAAGAAGGCCCGTACCGTACACCCGGACGTTTCGGACGACCCCGAGGCCGAGGCCAAGTTCAAAGAGCTCAACGAGGCATATTCCGTTCTTTCCGATGAGCAGAAGCGTGCTAACTACGACCGTTACGGCACTGCCGACGGCCCCGGTGGTTCGGACTACGTCGATATCAATGATATCTTTGGCGGCATGGGCATGGACGACCTGTTCTCGTCGTTCTTTGGCGGCGGTGCCGGTGGCGGCGCCCGAAATCGCCGCGAGCGTCGTCGCGGCCGCGATATGGCCATCTCCCTTTCGGTTACCCTTGAGGAGGCGGCGCTCGGGTGCAAAAAGACGATCAGCTATGACCGCCTTGCTCCCTGCGAGGATTGCAACGGCACCGGTAGGGCCGAGGGCGCACAGGAAAAGCAGTGCAGCCGCTGCCACGGCACGGGCTATGTCACGACGGTCCAGCGCTCGTTCCTGGGCCAGGTTCAGTCCTCTTCGCCCTGTCCCGACTGCCACGGCGAAGGCACGGTCATCGACCATCCCTGCGAGACCTGTGATGGTCAGGGCCGCACGCCTTCTCACGAAAAGATTGACATCGATATTCCCGCCGGTGTATCGACCGGTCGCCAGCTGCGCGTGAGTGGCTTTGGCGAGGCCGGCCTTCGCGGCGAGCCGTCGGGCGACCTGATCGTCAACGTGCGTGTCGCCGACCACGAGCGTTTTAAGCGCAACGGCGACGACCTGTATCTCGTGAGCGATATCTCGATTGCGCAGGCTGCGCTCGGCTGCGAGATCGAGGTCGAGGGCATTATGCCTGACGAGGTCGTCAAGGTGACTGTCCCTGCCGGTGCGCAGTACGGCGACACCGTGAGCGTTGGCAACTACGGTATGCCCCGTATCGGCGGTGGCGGCTCGCGTGGCCGTCTGATCGTTCAGTTGCGCGTGCTCGTCCCCACGAACCTTTCCAATAAGCAGCGCGAGCTGCTTCGCGCTTTTGCCGACGAGATGGGCGATGACGTCGCATCCGGTAAGAAGTCGGTGACCGATCGTATTAAGAGTGCCCTCGACGACATCCTCGATTAAGGAGCCCGCGTGCTCGCACCTCATATCTCTGTCGTCAACCTCGGTTGCCGTGTCAACCGGGTTGAGTCCGACCGTATCACTGCCGATCTAATGCGCCTGGGCTTTGCGATGGTGGCGCCTCAGGATGCTGAGCTGATCGTCATTAACACCTGTGCCGTTACGGGCGAGGCCGAGGCCAAGACCCGTAAGGCCGTTCGCCATGCGCTGGCCTATCCAAACGAGCCCTATGTGGTCGTGACCGGCTGCGTGGTCAATCTGCATCCCGAGGAGCTACTGGAGCTTTCGGACCGCGTGATCGCCGAGCCGTCCAAGATCGATGTCGCCGAACGCGTCTGCGAGGTGCTGGGCGTTGAGTCCGATGACGTTCCCGCCTGCAGCGACGGCGAGGTTGTCGACGCACTCGGTCGCTCGCGTCTGGGCATGAAGATCCAGGACGGCTGCAACCATCGTTGCACCTATTGCATTGTGTGGAAGGCCCGCGGCCCCGAGCGCTCCGTGCCGGTCGAGTCCGTGCTCGAGCAGGTTCGCGAGGCACAGGAGGCCGGCGTGCCCGAGGTGGTGCTGACGGGTGTGAACCTGGGCGCCTACGATGGCAAGAGCGCGACTGATGAACACGTCGAGATCGATGAGCTGCTCGAGGCGATCATGGAGCGCACGTCCATTCCGCATGTGCGCATTTCCTCGGTCGAGCCCATGGATATCTCCGAGTCCCTGCTTAAGGTCATGGCGCGCTATCCGAAGCGCATCGCCCCGTTTTTGCACCTGCCCGTGCAGTCCGGCTGCACCAGGACACTGCATCGCATGGGCCGTCCCTATAGCGCCGAGGCCTTTGAGGAGACGGTGCGCATGATTCGCGCCAACTTGCCCCAGGCGTCTCTTTCGTGTGATGTCATCGTCGGTTTTCCCGGCGAGACGGACGAGGAGTTTGAGGAGTCGCTGGCGCTGTGCCGTCGCGTGGGCTTTTCGCGCATGCACGTGTTTCGCTATAGCAAGCGTCCCGGTACCCTTGCTGCCGATATGCCCGACCAGGTGCCGCCCGAGGTTATGGCCGAGCGCAGCCGTCGTATGCGAGCCGCGGCGCAGGAGCTTGCCATTGCCGACGCTCGCCGTCGCGTGGGCACCGTCGAGCGTGCCGTGCTCGAGTATGGCGACAACCTGACGCTCGGTTCGTTCCATCATGCCCGTCTTGACGATACCTGTGGACTCACAGCCCCGTGCCTGCTCGATGTTGCTATCATCGGAGTCGATGATTCCGGCTTGGTCCATGCACGCAGGGAGGTCCATGGAAGCCTCGAAGATTAGACTTACCGTTCCCGAAGGTATTGACCCCTCGCGCGTTTTGGGTGCCGGCGACGGCGTCCTTCGTGCGCTCGAGAGTTTGGTTCGCGCCCACGTGGTCGCCCGTGGCGATAGTATCGCCGTGAGCGGTGACCCGGACGAGGTCGAGCTCGTGGCACGCTTTTTCGAGCATGCTTTTCGCGAGGCGGCCGCCGGACGCACGCTGTCTTCCGACGATGTCTCTCGCTGCCTGGCCGTCTTGCGCGACGGCGAGCACGAGGCTACGTCGCTTCGCGATGATGTGCTGCTTTCGTATCGCGGTCGTGCCATTCGCCCCAAGACGCTCGGCCAAAAGCGCTATGTGGATGCCATCCGCTCGCATACCATCACGTTTGGCCTGGGTCCCGCCGGTACCGGTAAGACCTATCTGGCCATGGCGCTCGCCGTTGCCGCGCTCAGGCGTCACGAGGTGGGCCGTCTGATCTTGACGCGTCCGGTTGTCGAGGCGGGGGAGAACCTGGGCTTTTTGCCCGGTACCCTTGAGGAAAAGATCGATCCCTACATGCGTCCGCTCTACGACGCCCTTTTTGACATGATGGATCGCGAGCGCACCGATGAGCTTATGGAGCGCGGCGTGATCGAGATCGCCCCGCTTGCCTACATGCGCGGCCGCACGCTGAGCGATGCCTTCGTGGTGCTCGACGAGGCCCAAAATACCACGCCCGAGCAGATGAAGATGTTCCTGACGCGCCTGGGCTTTAACTCCAAGTTTGTGATTACCGGCGACCTGAGTCAGCGCGACCTGGTGGGTCGTCGCGGCGGTCTTGCCGACGTCGAGCAGATTTTGGGTCGTGTCGACGATGTCGCATTTTCTCACCTCGAGCGTGCCGACGTGGTGCGTCATGCCTTGGTGGGGCGTATCGTCGAGGCATACGATGCTTATGATGATGTACGCGAGAAGCGCGTGCACGACCGAAAGGAGTCCCGTTGAGTGTATTGATCAGCAACGATGCCGAGCTCGATACGCTGCTCGACGCGCAGGAGGTAGAGCACATCTGCGAGGTCGTGCTTGCCGCCGAGGGCGTTGAACGTGAAGTCGAGATTTCCCTTTCGTATGTCGATGAGGACGAGATGCACGTGCTCAACCACGAGTGGCGCGGTATCGACCGTACCACCGATGTCCTCTCGTTTGAATGCGACTCGGCCTTTGACGAGGATATTCCCGCCGACGAGACGCTCGAGCTCGGCGATATCATCTTGGCTCCGCAGGTCATTGCCCGTCAGGCCCCCGGCTTTGGCAATAGCCCTGCCGACGAGTGTCGCCTGATGCTCGTGCATGGCATGCTGCACCTGCTGGGCTATGACCATATCGAGGACGACGAGGCTGAGGCCATGGAGGCCCGCGAGGATGCCATCCTGCGCGATCTGGCGCTCGAGCGCGGCGAGGACCCCAAGCTGGTCCACGTCGGCCCCATCACCAACCACGCCCACGACTAGGAGCCGTCTATGATTCCCGGATCGAACAAGGACCATCCGTCCTTCTTAAAGTCGTTTTCCTACGCCATGGAGGGCTTCGTCACCGCCGTCAAGACCGAGCGCAATATCAAGGTCATGCTCGTTGCGGGCGTGTGCACCGTCATTGCCGGCTGCATCGTGGGGCTCGATATTGCCGAATGGGCCACGGTTATCATCTGCTGTGGCCTGGTGATTCACGGCGAACTGTGCAACACCGCCATGGAGGCGATCGTCGACCTGGCGACCCAGGAGCTCCATCCTCTGGCAAAGCGCGCGAAGGATATCGCCGCCGCCTCCGTCTACGTACTTTCCATCACCGCCGCGATTGTGGGATTGCTGGTATTTGCCCACGCGCTCGACTTTATTTAGAAAGGGATTTCCATGTCCGACACTATGCAGCCTATCGATGAAACTCTGGACGACGAGTCCCTGGATGCGGTGGATGCCGAAGCGAACGATGCCTATGAGGATGTCGAGGAGTTCGATCCGTTTGAGGGCATGAGCGACGAGGAACTCGACGCCCTGTGCGACGAGGGCGACAGCTTCGCGGGCTTTGGCGACGTTGAGCCCGGTTTCCGCAGCGGCTTCGTGGCGCTGGTCGGCCGCCCCAACGCCGGCAAGTCCACGCTGCTCAACGCCTGCTATGGCAAAAAGGTCGCCATCACCTCGCCGGTGGCCCAGACGACCCGCCGCCGCATGCGTGCCGTCGTCAACCGTCCCGGCTACCAGCTGGTCTTTGTCGATACCCCGGGTATCCACAAGCCCAAGGACGGCCTGGGGTCCGAGCTCAACAAGAGCGCGCTGTTCGAGCTGAACGATGTCGATGTCGTCGCGTTTTTGATTGATGCCACCAAGCCGATCGGCAGGGGAGACGCCTGGGTTGCCGAACGCGTCAAAAACGCCCGTTCCAAGAAGGTCCTGGTGCTCACCAAGGCCGATGAGGCCGACCCCGCACAGGTCATGGAGCAGCTTAAGGCAGCCCACGAGCTCATGGAATATGACGATGAGATCGTGACGTCGTCGGTTAAGAACTTCAACGTCGATGCCTTTATCGAGACCGTTGCGCACTTTTTGCCCGAGGGCCCGCGTTGGTTCCCCGAGGACATGGGTACCGACGCTTCCGACGAGACGCTCGTTGCCGAGTTTGTGCGCGAGAAGGTCTTGCGTCGCACCCGTGATGAGATTCCGCACTCCGTTGGCGTTATCTGCGATGCGCTCGAGCAGACCAAGAAGGTGCTGCGCGTGCACGCCACCATTTACGTCGAGCGCGAGGGCCAAAAGGGCATCATTATTGGCAAGGGCGGCGAAATGATCAAACATATCGGTATCGACGCCCGTCGCGATCTTGAGCGCATCTTTGGCACGCAGGTCTTTTTGGAGCTGGACGTGAAGGTCAAGGCCGGCTGGCGTGACGATGAGGCCCAGATTCGCCGCTTTGGCTACAATGCCGAGGACTAAGGGCGCGCGGCGCGCATGGCAGGCTCCCGGACATATCGCACGAAGGTGCTCGTCCTCGACAAGACGAAGCTCAAAGAGACGGACCTGATTCTGACGATGCTTGACGAGCGGGGTCGGCAGGTTCGCGCCGTGGCAAAGGGCGCCCGCAAACCCGGTGGGCGCCTTGCTGCGCGCTGCGAGCTGTTCTGCACCGTCGATATGCTGCTCGCGCATGGACGGTCGCTCGACGTGGTTTCCCAGGCCGAGCTTATGGAGGCGCCGCTCGGCGCTGCGCCCGATTACGAGACGACCTGTGCCGCAAGCGCGATCGCCGAGGTCGCGCGTGTGTGCTCGTTCGAGGACGCCGAGGACCCGTTTACCTTTGCCATAACGCAGCGAGCGCTTGCCCTGGTGGGCAGCGGGCTCGACACGGCACATATGGATCTACTTGTGGCGGCATATGTCTTTAAGCTGCTGTCGCACGTTGGCTATCGACCCGATTTTTCGGCCTGCGTGCTGTGCGGAGACCCCATGTTGTCGTATTTTTCGCCCCAGGCGGGCGGTCTCATGTGCGGGTCGTGCGCGTCGAGCGTTCCGGGTGCCGAGCTGGTGTCGACCGGCGAGGTCGCATGGCTGCGCGCCCTCATGTCCATGACCTTCGATGCACTCATGGCCGAGAGGATCGACCCCCATACCGCAGCCTTTTTGCTGGGGCTTTCGCATGTTTGGGCTGCGACGCACACCGATCAGCGCCTCCGTGCGATGGAATTCATGTTGGGTCGGTGATGATGCGCAGGGGCGGGCTGCTTGTGGTAACATACCGACCTGTTGGTACCTCGACCTTGGTTGCTCGCTCCACCGGCGGCTTCCCAGTCCGAGGCGAATCGAGTCGCCCGCGGGCGACGTAAAACGAAAGGTGAAACAATGACTGTTTCCAAAGAGCGCAAGGCGGAGCTGACTGCCCAGTTCGGTAACACCCCGGTCGACACCGGCAACCCCAAGGTTCAGGTCGCCATCCTGTCCGAGCGCATCAAGGAGCTGACCGAGCACATGAAGTCCCACCAGAAGGACTTCCACACCCGTCGTGGCCTGCTCATGCTCGTCGGCCGTCGTCGTCGTCTTCTCTCCTACATTAAGAAGAACGACATCGTCGAGTACCGTGAGCTCATCAAGGCTCTGGGCATCCGCGACAACATCCAGTAAGGATTTGTACATGCTAAGAGCGTCCTGCGCAGCGGGGCGCTCTTTTTGTGTAAGGGCGTGAACAATCACGCTCTGAAGCGTGGCGGGGGCAGGGGGCCCGCGTCACATGAGAAGCCCGCAGGCAAGGGGCCTGTGGGGTAAAGGAGAACAATGACACTCGTATCCAAGACCTTTGAGCTGTACGGCAAGACCTACACCTTTGAGTCGGGCGAGCTTGCCAAGCAGGCTACCGGCGCGTGCCTGGTCAAGCAGGGCGACACCACGATGCTCGACACTGTGGTCGTCTCCAAGGAGCGCAAGAACTACGACTTCTTCCCGCTGACCGTCGACTTCAACGAGAAGATGTACGCCGCCGGCCGCATCCCGGGTGGTTACCTCAAGCGTGAGGGCCGTCCCAGCGAGAAGGCCACGCTCACCGCGCGCATGATCGATCGCCCGATTCGCCCGAGCTTCCCGGACGGCTTCCGCAACGAGGTGCACATCGTCGCCACCTCGCTCGTCGCCGACCAGGTCAACCCCTTCGACGTCATCAACGTCATGGGTGCTTCCCTGGCCATGACGCTCGGCGGCGTGCCCTTCGAGGGCCCGCTTGCCTGCGTGCGCATCGGCCGTAACGTGGAGACCGGCGAGTTTATCGTCAACCCCACCTACGAGGAGCGTGAGAACTCCGATCTGGACCTGGAGCTGGGCGGATCCGCCGACTTCATCTCTATGGTCGAGGCCGGCGCCGAGGAGATTTCCGAGGACGACATGCTCGCCGCCATGAAGTTTGGTCAGGAGGCCCTTGCCGCTTTCTGCCAGGCTCAGGACGAGTTCGTCGCCGAGTGGGAGCAGGTCAACGGCCCCATCGTCAAGAAGGAGTACCCGCTCGACCAGCCCGTCGAGGAGGTCCAGGAGCGCATCTTCGCCCACTACGACGAGATGGCAGCCGCCCTTCGCGACGCCGACAAGCTCTCCCGTATCGGCAAGGTCGAGGCTCTGAAGGAGTCCATCCGTGCCGAGTTCACCGAGGAGGAGCAGGCCGCTTGGGAGCGCGAGATTCCCGTGGCGCTCAAGAAGCTCGAGAAGAAGGCCATGCGCACCATGGTCGTCGAGACCGGCGAGCGCGTCGACGGCCGTGCTGCCGACGAGATTCGCCCCATCATGGTGAAGGACAACTACCTGCCGCTCGTTCACGGCTCCGGCCTGTTCCAGCGCGGCCAGACCCAGGTGCTCTCCGTCCTGTCGCTCGGCATGCTCAACGAGGGCCAGCGTCTGGATACCATCGAGCCCACCGAGGGCAAGCGCTATATGCACCACTACAACTTCCCGCCGTTCTGCACCTGTCTCTTATACACATCTGACGCTGCCGACGAAGCTAGAAG
>CABSNF010000012.1 GCA_902478995.1 uncultured Collinsella sp. | reverse complement strand
CAGGCCCCGCCGACCGATTGCAAGCGGTCGGCGGGGCCATTGTGGCTCTTGACAGCGGATTGGGTCATATGAGCGAGCGATGTCCAGAGCGAACAAGTTGGCATGAAAAAGGCAAGGCATAGACCTTCTGGTCATGCCTTGCCTTTTGAATGGCAAATTGTCGCTCTGGGCGGCGCACAGCGTCGACCGGTCCGCCGTTCGTTAGAACGGCGGAACCCTAGTGCTCGATCCAGCATCGAAGCGTCTCGCCGGCTTGCAGGTGACGCAGATTCTCCGCGGCGATGTCGACGACGTTGTTGAGCGTGGCGGCCAGGTGGAACCAGCCGGAGACGTGTGGCGTGATGAGCATGTTGGGCGCATCCCACAGGGGGCTTGTATCAGGCAGCGGCTCGGGGTCGGTGACGTCGACCGCGGCGCCGGCGAGATGTCCCGACTCCAAGGCGGCAACCAAGTTGTCGGCGACCACAAGGTCGCCGCGGCCGCCGTTGGCAAAGAAGGCGCCCGGTTTCATCGCGGCGAAGAACTCGGCGTTCGCCAGGCCGCGGGTCTCGGGTGTGCTCGGCATAAAAGATGCGACGACGTCTGCCTCCGCCAAGCGCTCAGACAGGGCATCCATGCCGTCCATGTCCTCAAACACAATGGGGTAGACGAGCGGATGGCGCTTGATGCCGCGGACGTGCGCACCCATGCCACGGCAGAGCGTGGCAAAGTGGCCGCCGATATCGCCCGCGCCCAGCACCAGCACGTTGGCGTTTTTGAGCGAGGTAACCGGCCCCAAATCCTTCCAGCGATGCTCACGCTGCAGATCGTGATAGCCGGGCAGACGCTTCATCATAGACAGCACCATGGCAAACATGTGCTCGCTCACAGCCTGGCCGTAGGCGCCCACCGAGCAGGAAAGCTTAGCGTCGGCTGGCACGGTGCCGGCGGCAAGGTAGTCGTCATAGCCGGCGGTCTGCAATTGCAACAGCTGGAGATGCTCGCATGCCGTGAGCATGCCAGGGTCGATGTTGCCCAGGATCACGTCGGCATCGGCGACCTGCTCGCGCGTGGCGGCGTCGGGGCTCGTGTAGATAAAGTCCTCGCCCGGAGCGCTCGACTCAAGAATTGCGCGATGGCGGTCGTTGACGGGCAACAAAACCAGGATGTTCACAAGCAGTCCTTTCCGCTCGACCTGCCAAAAAGGGACAGGTTTATTTTGGCAGGTTGTATCAGGCAAAACGTTATAAAAACGCCGGGCTACGCGATGGTTAACATATCCATCGCGTAGCCCGGCGCATCCACAGCTACCAGCTCAGCAGCTCGTAACCATCCTCGGTCACCACGAGCTGTACCTCGCACTGGGCCGAATCGCTGCCGTCCTTGGTGCGCACGCACCAGCCGTCACCCTTGCTGATCTTGATGTCGGGCGCTCCGGCGTTGACCATGGGCTCGATGGTAAAGACCATGCCCGGAGCCATGATGGTGTCCACATCGGGCGCCTCGGTGGTAAAGCCCACAAACGGGTCCTCGTGGAACTCCTTACCGATACCGTGTCCGCCGTACTCGCGCACCACGCTAAAGCCGGCGTCCTCGACCGTCTTTTGCACGGCCTCGGCCATCACGGACAGCGGTAGCCATGGCTTGACGGCCGCCAGACCCGCCTCCACGCTGGCGCGGGTGACGTCGACCAGGCGCTGGCGCTCGGCCGAGACCTCGCCGATGCAGAACATGCGGCTCGAGTCGCTAAAGTAGCCGTCTAGGATCGTGGAGCAGTCCACGTTGATGATGTCGCCCTCGTGCAGGACGTCCGTATCGCAGGGGATACCGTGGCAGACCACGTCGTTGATCGAGGTGCACACGCTCTTGGGATAGCCCTCGTAGTGGAGGTCGGCCGGCGTGCCACCGTGCTCGACGGTGTAGTCGTAGATCATCTGGTCGATCTGGTTGGTGGTCATGCCAGCGGCGATGTGCTCGCCTACGTAGTCGAGCACGCCCACATTGATGGCGGCCGA
This sequence comes from uncultured Collinsella sp., assembly GCA_902478995.1. Lineage (GTDB taxonomy): Bacteria > Actinomycetota > Coriobacteriia > Coriobacteriales > Coriobacteriaceae > Collinsella. The sequence continues at coordinate 32,299 of CABSNF010000012.1, read as the reverse complement.
GCGTTTGATGCCCTCGATGTCGGCGGGCGTCTTGTAGAGCGTGCGGGGCAGAACCTCCCAGCCCTCCTCCCACAGGCGCTCGAGGCGCTCGTCAAAGGCGCTATGACATTTCTTATATTTTTTGCCGCTGCCGCACCAGCAAGCGTCGTTGCGGCCGGGTACGGGTCCTTTGTCATACATGGCTAACTTCCTTTCATCCGCAGCTAGTATAGCCCACCCATGCGCCCATAAAAGTTGCGGTGATATAGTTCCGATTTAAGCGGTTTAACAGCACAAATAGGAACTATATCACCGCAACTGATGGGGCGGGATGGCGGGCACTAGCTGCTGCGTGGTTTTGCTAGTAGCTCACCTGGCAGGGAATGCCGAGGGCGCGCACGCGTGCGGCGATCGTGTCGAGCGCCTCGGGTGCTGCTTTGGCAAGGCCGGTGACCGGTGTCTCGCGCGCCACCGTGTAGATGGTCGCCTCCTGCGGACGAATGCGCTCGAGTGCCGCGAGCCAAGGGCCAACGTACTCCTCGCCGGTATTGTCGAGAGGCTTGCCCTGATACTCGCCGGTCAAAAACATCGTCTGGATAATGACGTGGCCGTTAAAGCTCGCGAACGTCTCGATCTGGTGCTCCACATCGTAGGGGCCAACGGGTTGATCGAGCAGCTGGATAAACGCCGGGTCGACGGTATCGAGCTTAAGAATGTTGTCGTCGATCATCATGAGCGCGTCGTGCACCTCGGGGCGGTCGGCGCGCGTGCCATTGGAGAGCACGGCGATCTTGGAGTTTGGGGCAAGCTCGTCGCGCAGCGCGACGGCGCCGGCGATGGCCTGCGGAAACTCCGGCGCGGCGGTGGGCTCGCCGTTGCCGGCAAACGTGATTACATCGGGGAGCTCGCCCTCGGCTGCCATCTCGCGCAGCTTTGCCTCGAGCGCGTCGAGTACCACGGCAGCTGTGTTATACGGCTCGTGGCAGGGACGCTCGGCGTTGAGGCCGTTTTCGCAGTAAATGCAGTCGAACGTGCAGATTTTGCCGCTGACCGGCATCATGTTGACGCCGAGCGAGAGACCAAGGCGACGGCTGCGAACGGGCCCAAAGACGGGGCTGGCATTCAAAAACGTAGACATAGGCATATGCTCCTCAAGATAATTGTGCCTAAGCATAGCATCGGCTCCAAAGCAAGGTGCGGGCTCTTGCTTTACAAGTTTCGTTTTTTCACGTCGCTCATTATGCCGTGCCATGAAAAGCTTCAGGTCGGGTACAGTTAATCTGTTAACAAGGCGTAAGGCAATGCGGGCCCATCCAACCGCACTGACGTGCAACTGGATGAGCATTGATGATGGGGGCATAACATGGATTTTACGGTCGAGAATGCGGGCACCACGATTGCCTGTCGCGAATATGCCGGCCCGGATGTGTCGTCTGATGCTCCTGCCTTGGTGTGCGTGCACGGCGCTTGTGTCGACGGCACATTTTTCGACGGTATCGCTTGTGAGCTCAGCCGCAACTACCGCGTAATTGCCTACGACCGCCGCGGCTGCGGTGGCAGCAGCGATGCGGCAGACGGCAGCTATGATCTTGCCGCTCAGGCCGCCGACCTGCAAGTCGTGATCGAACACGTTGGCGCTCCGGCAAATGTGCTTGCGCATAGCGCCGGTACGTTGGTGGCGCTGGAGCTTCTTCGCACCGAACCCCATCTCGTCGCCCGTGCGATTCTGCATGAGCCGGCTGTGTCGGCCGAAGGCGTCGGTATGGGCGCAGCTCCGGTTTTGCTCGATATGATTGCGGCTGGAAAGGTTTCAAGGGCTCTCCGGCTTTTCTTGGGAGCCCTCGGCGACTTGGACCCCGAGGCTCCCGGGACGACCGAAGCGGAAGTCAAACATGCCCTGCGCAATGGTCGTTGCTTTATGGCCAATGAATACGGAACAAATATGACATATGCTCCCGACTGGGAGCGCGCCTGCGCGTCAAAGGCGGTGTCGGCCGTGTTTTTGGGCGAGCTTTCGGTCGGTACGCCCCGCGAGGCTGGTACGCGAGTGGCTGCCGAATATCTCGATTGCCCCCTCGTGACGATCCCGGGCGCGCATAACGGTCTGCGCGATCGTCCCGTTACGGCGGCAAACGCCGTTCGCGATGTCTTGGAGCGTTAGCGCGCTCGATGACCTGCGGGTAGAGGGACTGTTAGCGTTTCGTCATTGTTAACGAATGCGCCCATAACCGCGCGCCCGCGGCTCCATTACCGCCGCTTGCCAGGTCATAAAAATGTAACGATAATCGCGCGTTTGCCTTCAGCTGTTAGATGTTACCCTTGTACCAATTGATATGCACTGTTGCCGTGCGTAACGATAGGAAGGGCCCCATATGCTCAATAATCACGAGGTCAATCTAACCGACGAGGAGGCTGCCGCCGAGGTCGCCCGTGTCGCGAAGACCTACCCCGTGGTGCGTTTGCTGTCGGCCGATCAGATTAAGAGCGAGCCTAACTGCTTGCTCGCCGGCGATCGCTGCCCTTGTCTGCGTCAGTCGAGTCTTGAGGCCTTGGCAGACTCCGATGAGGTGTCGGAACAACTGCTCAACGATGGTGTTGAGTACCGCGCTCGCCTGCGCCCTCTGAAGGTCGAGGGCGAGCCTCACGTCTTGCTGATGGTACGTCCGATCGATGAGCAAGAGGCTGCAGAAGAGGACCTTGTCTACACCGACGTGCTGACGAGCGTGCACAATCGTCGATATTACGAGGGAAAGCTCCGCAACGCCCGCATGAATGCCGGCGTTGCGATGATCGACCTTGATGATTTTAGGGTCTTCAACGATACGTGTGGCCGCCATGCCGGCGACCTTGCGCTCGGTGCCGTGGCGACAGCCATACGCAGCGGTATTCGTTCGACTGACGAGCTTGTGCGCTATGGCTGCGACAAGTTTGTGGTCGTCATGCCCGATATTCCCTCCGATGACTTTACCCGTCGCCTGCATCAGGTATGCGATGCCGTTCATTCCACGGTTATTCCGGGCCATGAGTACGTGAGCTTGACGGCATGTGTTGGTGGCGCTCGCATTCATGGCGAGACGGTCGACGAGGGCGTTGGCCGCGCAGTCCAGTTACTGAGCCGCGCTAAGGCAAAAGCCGGTACGGTCGTGACCGATTCCGATTCCATCGAGGCCTTCCAAAGCGAAAAGCCTTTGGTGCTTATTATCGATGACTCCGAGATGAACCGAGCCATTCTCAACGAGATGCTCAAGGACGAGTATTGCATCCTCGAGGCCGATAACGGTCGTACGGCGCTCGACATGGTCGACCGCTATGGCGATAAGTTGTCGCTTGTGCTGCTGGATATTGTGATGCCGGGCATAAGCGGCGTTGAGGTGCTGGCCGATCTGTCGCGCCGATCGGGTATCGACAATCTGCCTGTCATCATGATTTCGAGCGAAGATTCCGATGATATGGTTCTGCGCGCATACGAGCTGGGCGCCTCGGACTATATCAGCCGTCCATTTGACTCCCGTGTCGTACGCCGCCGTGTAAGCAACACCATCCGCCTATACGCCAGACAGCGCCGCCTGACGAGCCTGCTGTCCCAGCAGTACAACGAGCGCGTCAAGAACAGTCGCATGCTCATCGACATCATGGCTGGCGTCATGGAGCTTCGCAATGGCGAGAGCGGCAGGCACGTTACGAATATCGAAAAGCTGACCGAGCTGCTGCTTGACTGTCTGGTCCAGCGTAGCGACACCATCTCCCTCGACAATGAGGAGCGCTCCACGATTGCCTTGGCTTCGGCGCTGCACGATATCGGCAAGATGTCGATTGACGATGCGATCCTCAACAAACCCGGGCGTCTTACGCCCGAGGAGTTCGAGATTATGAAGACGCATACCACAATCGGCGCCGACATGTTGCTTGAGCTGGGCCGTCATCACGTCGGCAATGCGCTTATGGAATATGCGTACCAGATTGCGCGTTGGCATCACGAGCGCTGGGACGGCAGGGGTTATCCCGATGGCCTTAAGGGCGACGAAATTCCCATTGCCGCACAGGTGGTTTCGGTGGCCGACGTGTACGATGCTCTGACGAGCGTGCGCGTGTACAAGGATGCTATCCCGCACAAGGAGGCAATCCAGATGATTCTGGACGGTAAGTGCGGCACCTTTAACCCGCTGTTGCTCGACTGCCTGCTCGAGGTGCAAGACCGTATTGCCGAGACGTTGGCACGCCCCGCCGATATCGCCGCATTTCCCACGATTTAGTTTGACCAAAGGAGTTTTTAATCCATGATTTCCATGCGTGAGGCGTATGAGAAGATCGGCGCCAATTATGATGACGCGTGCGCTCGGCTGATGGGCGAGGAAATGCTTGCCCGCTTTGCCCTCAAGTTTTTGGATGACGAGAGCATGGACAAGCTGGAGGCCGCCATGGCGGCAGGAGACGCCGAAGGTGCGTTTATGGCAGCGCACACGCTCAAGGGCGTGAGCCAGAACCTGGGATTCGATAATCTGTATGAGCCGGCGGTCGTGGTGACCGAGGCGCTGCGCGGCGCCGATACCGTTGACGGCGCTCGCGAGGGAATGCATGCGCTGCAGCAGCAATATGCGGCCACGTTGTCGGCCCTGCGCGAGGCGGCTGAATAAGAGCTTGCGGGCCTTGATGACTATGAGAGTGGATAATCTCCCGTTTTAGGCCCGGTGGTGGCCTCGAAGTGGGAGATTATCCACTCTCGTTCGATACGTGTCCAAAAATCCACTCTCACCCCTTCTGATTAGTGAATGGGCTATGCGCACTGGCGGGGCTTTCCGCATGCAATCAATATCGTTGTTCGATAAACTGTTCGAATAACGATAGAGTCGATGAGGGTGAGTGTATGTCTAACAGCGTTCAGCGTATGGCCAAAGCGGGCGAAAATATCAGGAAGCTTGGCTTTTGCATGGCAGCCGTTTTTGCAGGGATGCTCGTCGCTTTTGCCGCGTTGGTTGTTTACGTGATCTGGTATGCGGTTGCAAACGTTGCTTCTGTCGATTCTTTCGGCGTCGTGACGCTTCTCGATGGCGGGTGCATCGTTATCCCAAGCGGACTGTGCCTGGCACTCGTCGTGGGTATTTCGCTTGTCGTTCTGTGTGGGATCAGCCGTAACATCTCGCGAGGCGTCTCGCCCTTTACCAAGACGCATGTGCGGCTTATCCGTGTTCTTGCGCTTGCCTTTGCTGTTAACGCCGCGGTTTCGCTTATTGGTGCCTACGGATCGGTCAATCTTACCATTGGTGGGCTGGAGCTTTACGTCGTGCCTCATTCCTTCGTTATTGAGATTTGCCAAGGCGTTGCCTTTGATGCGGGGTCGCTTATCGGCGCGGCTGTCTGTCTGTGTATCTCGGCGATCTGGAGTTATGCCTCGCTGCTCCAAGAGCAGTCTGACGAGCTTGTGTAGGAGGAAACATGAGCTATCTCATCATCGAGCTTGAGACGCAGCTGCTTAAGACCGGAAAGACCAGCGCTGATCTGATTCGGGCGACGGGGCATACTCCGGCTAATATTTCAAAGCTTAGAAACGGAAAGATAAAAGCTATTCGCCTTAAGACGCTTCTCGATATTTGCGATGAACTTGACTGTCAACCGGGAGATATTATTCGGCGGGTGAGTGAGAAAGAGCTTGAGGAGCTTATTGTTGAGCGTGCAAAAAATGTCGTGAGACAGATGCGGAATGGTGGAGGCAATGAGGCGTCGCTTCCGACATCAGTCTTTGCTGTAGATTTGAGCGACGAGTAGCATATAGCGAGCAGCTAAAACGAGATATTGGTGTGATGGGGCCCGTGTCTAGCGCGGGCCCCATCTCTTTAAATTATCTTGACAAATATAAGTTATCGATAAACAATAACACAAAGTAAAAGCGATAATAGAAAGGAGGAACGATATGAGCTGGATTGTCAAACCGAGTTATGTGGACCCCGGTGGTGGGTGCAACGGTTACTGCAAGACATTCTGTGGAGCACGCACTTGCGTCAATAACTGCAGCAAAAACTTCTGTTTAGTTAATCTCTAGCAGTTGCGGCTGCTGCCAGGCGACAGTCTGGCAGCAGCGGTTTTGCTATCAAGCAGAACGGGAGGCCAATGAGTGCATCAGCGATAAAGCTATCAAAGGTGTCAAAGCGCTACGGGAAACGGCGCGTTTTGCATGACGTTTCCTTCGAGGTGCATCAGTCTGAGCTCTGTGCCCTTGTCGGTGTAAACGGTGCGGGCAAAAGCACGCTTATTAAAATCGTCTTGGGCCTCTGCGAGCCATCGTCGGGGAGCGTGGAGCTCTTTGGAGGCAAATCAAAAAGAGAGCTTGGCTTGATGCGGACGCGTGTCGGCTATGTGCCAGATTCCAGCGGAGCATACCAATCCCTCAGTGCGGTTGAGAATCTCCAAATCCGATGTTTGGAATGGGGGCTTGATGCGAATCGTGAGATTCCTCGCGTTTTGAGCCTAGTCGGGCTGGACGTCGAAGAGAAAAAGAGCGTGAGCAGTTTTTCTCTGGGAATGAAACGGCGGCTGGATATAGCTACGGCTTTGTTGGGTGACACTGATCTGCTTATTTTTGATGAGCCAGCAAACGGGTTGGACCCGCTGGGCATCGAGAGTATATGGACCCTTATCGGTCGATTGAATCGAGAACAGGGTAAGACCATGCTCATCTCTAGCCATGATTTGGATGAGTTGGCATCGGTTGCAACAAGCTGCCTGTTTCTTCATGACGGCGAACTGCTGAAAAAGGAATCGATGGACGTCATAAGGGATGAGGCGTCGTCCCTAAAAGAGTATTACAGGCGCTTGATGAAGGCGGTCTCGCTATGAAGCGGGCGATCCATCCCGTAAAGGCAGATATGATGCGTTTGCACAGGATGTTTCCGGCGAAGTTTGGTCTTGCGCTTATGCTGGCGTTCGGCCTTCTCTTCGGCATCTTTCTAAAAAACGGAACAACGTTGCTCGCCTTTGGCAATAGCGTTTTTGGGGAGGATATTGGCTTCTGCTGGAATGTAATTGATCCTTCTGCACCCGATGAGTCCCTTGTGCGCAGTGCTTTTGCCGGCACCTCTCTGTTCGTTCCGCTCATCGTTTGCCTGGCGATTTTACAGGAGCGCGGCTATGAAGAGGGATACCGAATTTCTTCAGCAAGAGGTCTTACCCGCTTTAATGGGGTCCTAGCACATGTGCTTTCGTCTGCTTTAATAATTGGCGCAGCATATAGTGCGCTTTGCCTTCTTCTTTTTGCAATAGCCATAATACGTGTAGGGCATAACTACTCGCACGACATGCTAACTGCATTTTTGCCTGCGATGATAATCAACGCCGTATTGGTGATATCGGTTGCGTTGGAGACGGTGACCATCTATCGGATTACAAGCAGCGCCGTATTTAGCGGGGCTGTGGTAATAATCGGATTTGTCATGAGCTTGACGCTCTACGGAACTTACCTTCAGACGCCCATATCGTCCTTGCGATGGATCTTCTTTCTTCCGGGGCCGTACCTTGGAGTCGGATGTGCCCTTGGGTATAGCGATATGGGGCAGCTGACGCTTCTGGGATATGGCGCGGCAGCCAGCTGTCTATCGGTATTGATTTACGCTCTCGTGAGCTTTCGTGCTGGGGGTGTGCTCAATGGCTCGTCAGACTAGAAGATTCCTTCATTCAGAATTGAAGCATGTGAGCAAATGGACGTACGCCTTAATCCTGGTATTTTATGCGTGCATGGTGGTATTGCAGCTTAATTCTTTCCCGATGTGGTTCTGTAGCCTCCGTGAGAACAGTTTCTTGGGCTTTTTCCCAGACCCGACGCTTCGGCTATCGGCAGAGGATGTCCTTCTATTTGGTAATGCAGAGGTTTTTGGCGGTCTGCTGTTCAACGTAGCCCCGTTGGCTCATGCATTGTTTTTTCCGTTCATCGCGGCTTGCATTGTGCCGCGCTTTGTCAGTTCGGGCTTTCTTGAGGAACCGTGGGGGTTGTCGGAGGCTCGGGGAGGGAAGCGTGTGTGCGTTATCGTTGTGCGAGTGGTGCTGTCTTCTTTTGCCCTTTTGGGCGCGTTTATCCTGTCGAATGTCGTTTTGTACTGCCTTAACTGCGCGATCGTTTTAGATGCTCAACAGTATTTCAACCTGAATATTTTTTGCCATCGACTTCTTCTGGCGAGTGTCGTCTGCCTTGCATACGTGGTCTCTTGCGTGATCGCTGTTTCCTATTTTGGGTCCGGCTTCGGTCCGATTGGCATGCTGTTGCTTGTCAACGTTGTAGCGATCTACATACAGCTCGGGGCCAATTCCATGCTTCCGCTTCCAGCCTCGATGCTCATGTGGATTTGTGGCGTGACCCCGTTGGGGAATAGTCAATGCATTTCGATTCTAATTGACTGTCTAATTAACGTAGCAAGCGTTTTTACCATTTGCTTTACCGTAGACCGATTGCGGTCGAGATTTCTTTGATTGTTTGTGAGGGATAATCATACCGAGCATACCAAATACAGGGGGGGGCGGGCACCGTGGCTGGTGTCCGCCCCCCCTGTCATGGAAAGCTTTAGCCTGTGTGGCTCGTGAGCTAGCGAGCCTGCTTAACCTTGGCCGCTGCCTCGACAAACGACTTCCACAGGTTAAAGTCGGTCTCGAGCGTCTTCCACGTGTACTCAGGGTGCCATTGCACGCCCAGACAGAACGGCTGGCCTTCGACTTCGATGCACTCGGGAACGCCGTCGGTTGCCTTGGCGACCAAGCGCGTGCTTTTACCCAGACGATCGACGCAGCAGTGGTGTGCGGAGTTGGTCTGGATCAGCCTGTGCCCGCCAAGCGCGCGCTCCAGCAACGAGCCCGGCACGACCTCGACGGGATGCACGGGGTCGTTGAGCACGTGGGTATGGCGCCACTGCGTACGGCCCTCGCGAGCGCCTAGGCTCGGCACGTCCATGCACAGGGTGCCGCCAGTGGCGACATTGAGCAACTGCGTGCCGCGGCAGGTGGTAAAGAGCGGCTTTTTGGCACGGAGCACCTCGCTGACCAGCTTAAACTCAAAACTATCGCGGATCTCGCAGCAGAGGGTGGGGTCGTAGGGTCGATCATCGCCCCAACGTTTGGGATTGACGTCGGGGCCGCCGGGAATGGCGATGCCGTCGGCGATATCGACGTAATGACGGATGACCTCAATGTCCTCGGTGATGGACATCTGCAGCGGCAGGCCGCCGGCGGCAAGGATGGCATCGACAAAGACGCTGGCGATCTCCTCGTTGGGGGAGAGCGTCTCGCTCAAAAACGGCTTTGCCTCTTCCCAACGCGGCGCGACGAGGATGAGCGGACGGTCGGCGGGGGCGACGTCGACGTGCGGGGTGTATGACGATGAAGTGCGAGTTCCGATCATAGGTGTAACTTTCGAGTTTGGATGGGCATGGCTGGCGGGTGGGCGGTCTGGTTAGTGGCCCTTAATGGAGTTGAGGAAGTCCTGGGCGCGCTTGGTCTGGGGATGGTCGAAGAACTCGTCGGGCGTGCCGGTTTCCACGATCTGGCCGTCGGCCATAAACACGACACGGTCGGCTACGCGGCGGGCGAAGTTCATCTCGTGCGTGATGACGATCATCGTCATGCCCTGCTGGGCCAGGCGAACCATGACCTCGAGCACCTCGTTGATCATCTCGGGATCGAGGGCACTCGTGGGCTCGTCAAAGAGCATGGCCTTGGGTTGCATGGCAAGCGAGCGGGCGATGGCTACGCGCTGTTGCTGGCCGCCCGAGAGCTGTGCGGGCACCTTATCGGCCTGCTCGGCCACGCCCACGCGGCCCAGCAGGTCCATGGCGCGCTCACGGGCTTCGTCCTTGGAGACGCCCAGCACATCGACCGGTCCCAGCATGACGTTCTGCAGGACGGTCATATGTGCGAACAGGTTGAACTGCTGAAACACCATGCCCAGCTCGGCACGCATGCGGGCAAGGTCCTTGCCTTCCTGCGGTAGGGGCTCGCCCTCGATGAGGATCTCGCCCGAGTCGATGGTTTCCAGGCGGTTGATGGTGCGGCACATGGTCGACTTGCCCGAGCCCGAAGGACCGATCACAACGACGACCTCGCCGCGGTCGACTGAGAGATTGATGTCGTTGAGGACGTGCAGATCTCCGTAGTGCTTATCGACGTGTCTGAGCTCGATCAGCGGCTGATTGCCGGTGGAAGAGGTGCTCTGTGCCATGGTGCTCGGCTCCTTATGACTCGAAATGGTAAAGCGTTAGCGGATGATGGTCGCGCCGGTCTTGTGCGAAACGTAGACAGCGGCCTTGTTGATCGCGACGTTGATGAGGATGTAGATGACCGCGATAACCAGGTAGACCGACACGAGGGCGTCGTAGTTGGTAATGAGCACGCGGGCGTTTTGCATGAGGTCGGGGTAGCTCACCACGTAGGCGACGGTGGTGTCTTTGACTACGACCACAAGCTGCGAAATCAACGACGGAATGATAAACCGAATAGCCTGCGGCAACACGATTTTAAAGGTGATTTTAGCTTTGGAGAGGCCGAGTGCCTGGGCGGCTTCGACCTGGCCGCGCGGCACGGCGTTGACGCCAGCGCGAAAGATCTCGGCGAGTACGCCAGCTGCGGCGAGCGCGACGGGAAGCGTGAGCATCCAAAAAGATGGCAGCGCGATCTTGTACTGGGGCAGCACCAAAAAGAAGAAGTAGATGAACAGCAGGCTCGGTACGCCGCGGAAGAAATCGGTGAGCACGCGGCAAACCAGTTGGAGCGGCTTAATGTCGCTGGTGCGGCCGAGCATAAGGGCTAAGCCCAGCACCAGTGCGATGGCGCCAGCGGTGAGTGCGACTTTAACAGTGCCCTCAAAGCCGGCAAGCAGGAACTTCCAGGTGGTGAGGTGCGTAAAGAAATACCAATAGTGGACCGAAAGCTGGCCGGTCACATAGAAGCGCTGCAGTACCAGGATGGCGAGCGCGGCGACAGCAACAAGCGAGATGGCGGTGCCGATGCGAATCTTGGCGCGCATCTTGGGGCCGGGAGCCTCGTAGAGCGCATCGCGCATGGTGAGCGCGGAGGTGGAGTGCTTGCTCATCGGAGGATCCTCACCTTCTTATCGATATAGTTGCCAATGTGGCTCACCACGAAGGCTGTGCCCAGGTAGCCGAGCGCCGAGATAAAGAACGCGGCGACGCCGCCGAGCGAGCGCGTGTTGATATAGCTCACCACGCCGGTGAGCTCTTGCGGCTTAAGCGGCACCTGGCTGCCCAAGGCGGTAGTGAGCATGACGGCGATAAAGAGGTTAGTCATGGGCAGCACACTCGAGCGCAGTGCCTGCGGAATCACGATCTTGGCGAGGATGCGGCTGAAGCTCATGCCGAGCGAACGTGCGGCTTCCACCTGACCGACGCCGACGGTATTGATGCCGCTCATAAAGTTCTCGGAGCCAAAGGCCGAGCCCAAAAGGACCGTGGCGACGATAACGCAGGTGCGGTAGGGCAGGACGACCTTGAGCGGCGGCAGCGCATAGACGACGATGATGAGCAGCGCAATGCCGGGGATGTTACGGAAGACCTGGACATACAGGTCGCCAAAGACGCGCAGCGGCTTGAGCGGCGACACGCGCATCACGGTGACGGCAACGGCCAGCACCATGGCGATGGCAAACGACTCAAGTGTCATGCCCCAGGTTGCTAGAAGGGCGTCGATATAGTTCTGGCCATAGAGCGACCAGAGCTCGGAGAGACTCATGCGGACCTCCTGCCGGTAAGGAAAGGGGCTCCCGTGTGTACGGAAGCCCCGACAACTCAGTGAGGAAACAGTTTACCGCAATAAAGCGCATCATGCGTTTCCGTATGGTTTCGTTGCGGCTGTTACCAGGCTCGCTGCCTAGGCGCCGATCTCGGGCAGCTCGGGAACATTGGTGTCGCCCGTACGGTCGCCGATGCAGATCTGCCACAGCTCAGTCCAGGTGCCGTCGTCCTCGATCTTCTTAAGGAAGTCGTTGACAAAGGCGACGCCGTCGGAATCGAGCGGTAGACCGATGCCATAGGGCTCCTTGCTGCCGAAGGGCTTGCCGGCGATCTTGTATTTACCGGGCTCGCGGACCAGGGCGCTCTGCTGCATGTTGTTATCGATGACGTAGGCGTCAACGCGGCCCTGCTGGAGTGCCTGGCGGGCTTCCTCGTCGGTCTTGAACTCCTGCTGGCTGGCCTTGGGGGCGAATTCCTCCAGGATGGCGGGACCGTTGGAGCCGGACTGGACGGCGACGTTCTTGTCGGCAAGGTCGTCGACGCTCTTGATGTCGTCGTTATCGGCGAGCACCAGGATGGCCTGCTGGGTGTAGTAGTAGGGACCGGCAAAGGAGACGAGCTTCTTGCGCTCGTCAGTGATGGTGTAGGTGGCAAAGACGGCGTCGACCTGGCCGTTCTGCAGGACGGACTCGCGCGTGTCCGAGGTCACCTGGGTGATCTCGACCTTGTTCTCGCCCAGAATGTAGTTGGACAGGAGCTGTGCGATACCGGCGTCGAAGCCGCGGGTCTGACCGTCTTTCTCGTTGAGGAGGGAGAAGAGCGTAGAGGTCTGAACGCCACCGATCTTAAAGACGCCGGCGTTCTTAACGGCCGTCGCCCAGGTGCTGGCGGCGATGGCGTCGTTATCGGCTTTGGGACCGTTGCCGACGAGCTTGTCGAATGCCTTGGCATCGAGCGTGGCGGAAACCTCGGTATCCTCGGAGTCCTTGGAGGAGCCGGCGGCGGAACCCTTGTCGGCCTCGGCGCTGGTGTCGGAGCAGCCGGCAAGACCAAGGCCGACGACGGTTGCGAAGGTGGCGGCAACGAAGCCGCGGCGGTCGAGAACGACCTGCTGGGAGAGGTTCTTGCTCATGGTAGAACACCTTTCTCAATAAAATCCCTAGCGGTTGAGTAGAGTTATACCCTATCGCGCTCAAATGGGTCAACACGAAATAACTCAGAAACATACTTACCTTATGGGTTATTGTGCCTACCAAAAAGGGACAGGCACCTTTGTGGTGGTTCTGGCCGATGCAGCGGCATGCCTTACTGTTTTGTCTCGATCTGTAACATCTTCAGCCGTTTTTGCCGAGTAACTGTTACAGATTGAGATTTTCTATTCAAGGGAATTCGAATGTCTCAATCTGTAACAGTTAGACGGGAATTCGGGCCCTAGGTGTTACGGATCGAGATAATCGCGCCGCGAAAGCAAAAACCTCCGCAGGGGTGCTTCCCTTGCGGAGGTTTTTTACTCGTTGAGTAGCCTTACGGCTTCGGCGGCCATGTTCTCGACCGTCATGCCGTTCTGGGCGAGCAGCTCGTTGGGGTCGTAACGGTCGGGGAAGCCCTTGGCGATGCCAAAGGTGCGGGTGCGCACCGGTGTGCAGGCCAAGTAGCACGCCACGCGCTCGCCCCAGCCGCCGTCTAAGATGCCGTCCTCGAGGGTGACGACAACGCGATGCTCGGCGGCAAGGCTGTCGAGGAACTCGTGGTCGAGCTCGGTTGCAAAGCGCGGGTTGACGAGCGTGGCCTCGATACCGTACTCGGCAGCCAGACGGTTTGCCACGCGCTCGCCCAGCTCAAAGAAATCGCCAAGCGCGAGCACGGCAACGTCGTGACCCTGGCGCACCACGTTGTAGCGAACGGCGCTGTAATCGGCGCCCTCGGCGGGTGCCAGATCGGGACGGCTTGCCAGGCCGATGCCCGGTACGCGGATCGCCACGGGATGCTCGCGGTGGCCGAGCGACCAGCTCAGCATGGACAGGTATTCCTCCATGCAGACCGGTGCTAGGTAGCGCATGTTGGGAAGTCCGCCCAGCATGGAAATATCAAAGAACGAGAGATGCGTCTCGGACGTGGTGCCAAAGATCGACGCGCCAAACACCAGGATGGTTGCGGGGGCGTCGTTGAGGCACAGGTCGTGCCACAGCTCGTCGTAGGCGCGCTGCAAAAACGTGCCGTACACACCAAAGACTGGCTTGGCGCCCGAGCGCGCAAGCGCGGTGGCAAAGGTCACGGCGTGCTCCTCGGCAATGCCCACATCGACGAACTGTTTGCCGGCGGCAGCGCGAAGCTCGGGTGTAAAGCCCATGATGTAGGGTGTGGCGGCCGTGATGCCCACGACCTGCGGATCGCGCTCGATGGCGGCGCTGAGCGCCTCGCCCGTAATGTCGGCATAGGTGCGCGGTGCGGGCTCGCTCGGATGGCCCGGGCAGAGCTTTCGGCCGGTCGCCATGTCGAAGGGCCCCACATGATGCCAGCGCTCGGGGTCGTTCTGGGCTGGCTCAAAGCCCTTGCCCTTGGCAGTGGAGACGTGCAGCACGATGGGATGATCGATATTGTGCAGTTCCTGCAGCGCGTCGACTAGGGCCAACACGTCGTTACCGGCGTCCAGATAGCGGTAGTCGAGCCCCATCGCGCGGAAAACGTTGCGCTCACAGGTGCCGTTGCTGGCGCGCAGCTCGGCCAGATTGCGATAGAGGCCGCCGTGGTTCTCGGCAATGGACTGGTCGTTATCGTTGACGATGATGATCAGGTTGCTGTCGAGCTCGGCGGCATTGTTAAAACCCTCAAACGCCAGGCCGCCCGAAAGCGAACCGTCGCCAATAACAGTAATGACGTTATACGTGTCGCCCGCCAGGTCGCGCGCGTGGGCAAGGCCGCAGCCCAAGCTCACCGAGGTCGAGGTGTGGCCCATGGCGAACAGGTCGTGCTCGGACTCATCGGGATTGGCAAAGCCAGAAGCCTCACCATAACGCTCCGGATCGATATAAGTGTACGCGCGCCCCGTCAGCGCCTTGTGGGCGTAGGTCTGGTGCGAAACGTCAAAGACAATTTTGTCGATGGGGGAGTTAAACACGCGATGGAGCGCGACCGTGAGCTCAACGACGCCCAGGTTGGGGGCAACGTGTCCGCCGACAGCGGCGGAGCTTTCGAGGATGGCGTGGCGAATCTCGTCGCAGAGCTGCGGGAGCTCGACGCGATTAAGAGCCTTGACGTCCTCGGGCGTTGTCGTTTGCGTAAGCAGCATCGTTGTGGGTTACTCCATGCGAATCGAGCGCCGGCGCTCCCTCGGCCGGCACAATTGCACAAAACAGTCTCGCACATTTTGGCGTTTGATATGTGACGGCGGCGCGGTAATTCGCCAACTGGCGGGGCAAAACGTTTTGTCTGATGCCATACTGATGTGTTCCATGATGTTTTTATCGATTGCGCACAGGCCGTGGCTTGTCGCCGTGAGTCGCTGGAAGGAGGCAGCATGTCCGATGTCGTTCGTGCCGAGAAAATCGCGCACGAGGTCGACTATGCTGCCCGTCAACTGGCACAGATGGGCCGTCTGGACCTGACGCGCGAGTTTATCCAGCATGGTGACGTGACGGTCTATGCGCATGTGACTTCGGTAGCGCGGGCGAGCCTGTCCTTTGCCGAGCGCCTGGGCCGCGTCGGTGTCTCGGTTGACCGCGCCTCGTTGCTGCGCGGGGCCCTGCTGCACGATTACTTTCTCTATGACTGGCACGATCCCGACCCGAGCCATCGACTGCACGGATTCCGGCATCCATTTTTTGCTCTGGCGCGTGCCGAAGAGGATTTTGAGCTGACGCCGCGCGAGCGGAATATCATCGCGCGCCATATGTTTCCGCTGGTACCGGTGCCGCCGACGTGTCGTGAGGCATGGATTGTGTGCCTGGCAGATAAATGGTGCGCGCTGCGCGAGACGGTCGCCGGTCGTCTGCGGCGCAAGGACGAGGCGGACGATGGCGTGAGCAGCGAATCGAGCGAGAAGAGGAGAGGGTAGACGGTGGGGACCGCGATCGACATGGCATTTGACGGCGCGACGCTTGCCGCCTGTCCGCTCTCTGCGCTGGTGCTCTCGTTTGCCTTCTACGGTTTTTGCGGCTGGGCTTGGGAGTCGACGGTCTGCGCCATGCTCAACCACGGGCGCTTTGCCAACAGCGGCTTTTTGTTGGGACCGTGCTGCCCCATCTATGGCGCGGGCGGCATTGCCTGCTGGCTGCTGTTGCGCGGAATTCCTGACGCGTCGAGCCAGTTTGTCGCTGCAGCGTTCGTATGCAGCGTGATTGAGTACAGCGTGGGCGTGCTGCTGGAAAAAACAACGGGCGCTCGCTTTTGGGACTATTCGCACCTGCCGTTTAACCTGCACGGACGCATCTGTCTGTACTGGGCATGCGCGTTTGGCTTGGGTGCGCTGTGCATTTGCCGCGTAGTGGAGCCGGCATTGCTGGGGCTGCTCGGCCATTTGCCGGTGCTGATTGTGCGACTGTCCGCCTTTATCGTCGCGGTCGCGATGATGGTCGACGCGGCATGCTCTTTGGCCAGTTGGCGCCGCCTGTCCGATCAGCTGGAGCGTGTGCGCGCCGACCTTGCCGATCGCATCAATGAGTCGCTTGCCGATGCGTCTGACTCCATGCTCGAACGTATTCCCGATTCGGCGATCGACTCGGTGGCGCAGACGCATATCCGCAGCCGTGCCGTTAACGCGTGGCTGGCCGAGCTGGGCGACGCAGCGCTCGATGCCCTGCGTGAGAAAGCTTCGATGCCGACGTTTATCTCGGACGGCGCTCAGGGCCTGGCGCTTGCCGCCCGCCGCGTGGTCGATGCCGCGCCGAGCGTGTCGCGTCCGTCACTCAGCCGCCGCCTTGCCGGCAAGCGCATGAGTCGTCCGGTGCCAAGCGTGTCGCTCAGCCGACGCGACCTGCGCTTCTTCAATGCCTTCCCGCGCTTGCGCATCAACCGCTACGAGGGCGTCATCCGAGCTACCGACCTCCGTGACCGAGCCCGCGAGCTGTTCCGCCACTAGCCGGGACGGGCACGCTCACGGCTTCCTTGCTCGCGTATTTCCCGTCCGTTTCGCGTCCGTTGCCGCGCCGTTTCCAAGATTGCGGCACCGTTTCCATTCGACAACGCTGCGTTTAACAACGCCGTATCTGGTCTACACCAGTTGTCCCTCAGCCGCATTATGGGCGCCGACAACGTTCATGCGACCAAGGGAGAGCGAATGTACGATACGGGTTCGACAACGTTTATGCTCATCTGCACCATGCTCGTGTTTTTAATGACACCGGGTCTGGCGTTTTTCTATGGCGGCCTGTCCAGGCGCAAAAATGTCATTAACACCATGCTCATGTGCTTTGGCGCTATTGGGCTGGTTGGTGTGCTGTGGATTGTTGCCGGCTGGTCGCTGGCCTACGGCGGCGACGGTTCCAGCCCGTTTATTGGGGGCCTTGACCAGCTGCTGTGCATGCCGGTACTCAACCAGGTGCTTCATGCGGCCGAGGGCAATGCTGCGGACGGTGTCGTCTACCCTCAGATCATCAACATCGCCTTTCAGATGGCGTTTGCCATGATCACGGCAGCTATCGTCACGGGCAGCCTGGCCGGCCGCGTTAAGTTTGGTGCCATGGCGGCCTTCCTGGGCATTTGGCTGCTCGTGGTCTATGCGCCGCTTGCCCACATGGTTTGGGGCGGCGAGGGCTCCTTTATCGGCGACATCATCGGCGCGCTCGACTTTGCCGGCGGCGACGTGGTGCACATCTCGTCCGGTCTGACGGGTCTGATTCTTTGCTTGATGCTCGGCCGTCGTCGCGGTTTTGGCATGGTGAGCTATCGCCCGCATAACGTGCCGTTTGTGGCGCTGGGCGCCGGCTTGCTTTGGTTTGGCTGGTTTGGCTTTAACGGCGGCAGCGAGTTCAAGGCCGACGCCGTGGCGGCACTTGCCATCCTCAACACCGTGACGGCCAGCGCAGCGGGCATGGTCTCGTGGCTTGCCGTCGAGCGCGTGCACACCGGTCGCCCCACGCTGGTGGGTGCCAGTACCGGTTTGGTTGCGGGCCTTGTGGTGGTCACGCCCGGCGCAGGCTTTGTCGAGCCGTGGGCGGCGCTGGTCATGGGCCTGATCGTCTCGCCCGTCTGCTACTTGGCCATCAGCCATCTCAAGACCAAGTTCGGCTACGACGATGCACTCGATGCGTTTGGCTGCCACGGCATCGGCGGCATCTTGGGCGGCGTGCTTACGGGCCTGTTCTGCGTGCCGGAGCTCTCGTGGACCGGTAAAGGTGGCCTGTTCTACACGGGTGACGTGTCGCTGCTCATCTCGCAGATCTTGGGCATTGTGGTGACGGTCGCTATTGTACTGGTGCTCGACTTGGTGATCGCCGCGGTGGTCAAGGCGCTGTTCCACGGCAGCCTGCGCGTGGACGAGGCCGACGAGGCGCTGGGCTTGGATGCGAGTCAGCACGGCGAAAGTGCGTATCCCTCCTTCTCGGGACTTGACTAGCGGCACGGCTTTCCCAGGCACCCGACCTTGCCCCTCAAACCGTCGCTTGCGTACCGAAGTACGCGGCGCTCCTCTTTCGGGGCAATCTCGGGCACCTGGAAAACCCGTGTCATGTGAAGGACAATCAATTTCTTTTATTAAAGAGAGGAATTCATTATGAAAAAGATCACGGCCATCGTGCGCCAGGAAAAGCTTGAGGTTCTTAAAGACGCGCTGTTTGCTGCTGATGTTCGCGGTATGACTATCAACCAGGTGCAGGGCTGCGGCTCACAGCATGGCTGGAAGGAATACGTGCGCGGCAACGAGTTGCTTGTCAACACGATCCCTAAGGTGCAGTTCACCCTTATCTGCGCCGATGAGCACGTCGATGGCATTGTCGACATCATCTGCAACGCCGCTCGCACCGGAGCCGTCGGTGATGGCAAGATCTGGGTCGAGCCGGTCGAGGAAGTCATCCGCATCCGTACCGGCGAACACGGCCCCGCCGCGGTGTAGGACAATCTTTCGCCTGACGGGCGCGCCTCTCTTGGGGCGCGCCCGTTCTCGTCTACAATATCGTGCAGACGAAGGAGAGGCATGCCCATGATCAAGATGTTTGCGAGTGACTTAGACGGAACACTGCTGAACGCCCTGCACGAGGCAGATGGGACCATCCGCCGTGCCATTCGCGAGCTGACCGAGGCTGGCCTGCATGTGGTTCCTGCGACCGGGCGCTCGACGTTGCCGATCGGCGAACATGGCTTTACGGGGCTGGCGCTCGATGCCTGCTGCTCTAACGGCTCCATTGTGCGCGACAGTCATGGCGAGGTGCTCAAGACCTGGACCATCGATCCGCAGATCACCGAGGAGCTGCTCAAGGAGTTCCCGGACATTTGCTTTGATTGCTCCACGCCCGATGGCATGTTCTCGAGCGGCTCGTTCGAGATGCATCAGGCGGGCTTTAAAAAGGACAGTCCTATCAAGCGCATCGTGATGCGCGGCATGCGTGCACGTGGCGGGTATCACGAGGAACAGTATTTCGACCAGTCGATCGGTGACATTCTGCGCCACGATGTGTGCAAGATCAACTGCCGTGTGATCTCGCCCGAGCTGGAGCGCGACCTTAAGGCGTATTTGGCCGAGCGCTCGGACCGCGTGGTCAACGCGCCGTTTGACCCGGTGATGTTTGAGATCACGGATGTGGCATGCAACAAGGGCGAGAGCGTGGCCTGGCTGGCGGGCTACTACGGCATTGCCGAGGACGAGGTCGCGGTCTACGGCGACGGCGGCAACGACATTGCCATGCTCAAACGCTTCCGCCACAGCTACGCGACCAAAAACGGCAGTGACGCGGCCAAGGCCGCCGCAAGCGCGACTATCGGTAGCTGCATGGCCCACGCCGTTCCCAAACACATGCTTGCCACCATGCACAAGCAAAACTCCCGCACCGTCATCGAATAATGCGACAAAAGGACTGCCCCTTCGTCACATCCCAAATATTGCCTTTACGTGTTGATGCACACGGTGTGCAATAATACTCGCACTGTGCAATAGCGCACAGGCTGAGTAACAAGGAGGACGCTTGTCCCAGCTCGAGAAATGTGATCGCCGGTCCCTTCGCTCGCAGCGTGCCCTTCGCCAGGCACTTGCTAGCGAGCTTGCCGAAAGCGGCGACCTTTCGCGCATTAATGTCGCGTCGCTCACCGAGCGCGCTGGCCTTACGCGTCGCACGTTCTATTCGCATTACCGCGATATCCCCGACTTTATCAATCAAATCGAGGACGGCTTGCTGGCCGAGATCCGTGAGCGCATTGAGCTCATCACCGCAGCTCAGCTGCCCGACCTCTATCACAACATCGATGAGCTCGAGCCGGCACCCGGTTCGGTTGAGCTGCTGCGTTATCTTGCGGCCAATCGCGACTTAATCGGTGCGCTGCTGGGTCCGGGCGGCGACCAGGCCTTCATTAAAAGGATCATCGACACCGCGTGTGAGGCTGTGGTGCCGCGTGCGCAGACGGGCATTTTGGGCCTGGCGCTGGGCACGTTCTTTGACTACTACGTCACCTACGTCGTGAGTGCCGAGGTCGGCATGATTCAGCGCTGGTTTGAGCGTGGGCTCACCGAATCGCCCGAGGCCATGGCGCGCATTATGACGGTGCTCGCTTTTGTGCGCCCTGGTGACCTGTATGGCCAACCCATCGATATCAACGTGCCGGAATACGGCATGAAGCTATTGAACCTGCAGATCGAGGACGCGGCCGACACCGCCGCAGCCGTCGAGTCCAACAACTAAGAGGAGAGACAATGAGCAAACTCGTCGAGGGCATTAAGGACCGTATGGTCGCTGCCGCGCGTGAGGCTGCACCCGCCGTGGTGGATGCCGCGCAGAAGGCCGCGACCGCAGCTGCCGAGAAAGTTGCCGAGGCAGTTGCCGATGCCAAGAACGCGGCAGGGGAGACGTCCGTCGCTAGCGAGCCCGCCACCGCCGCTGAGCCCGTAGCCGCCGCCCACACCCCCGAAGGCGCGATCTTCAACCCCGAGAACGCTCGTGGCAACCTGCACTTGGGCATCGACGTGGGCTCCACCACCGTTAAGCTCGCTGTGCTCAACGACGACAACCAGATTGTCTACGCCAAGTACCAGCGCCACCACACCGACGTCCGTGCCTGCGCCCGCGACCTGTTCGAGGGCGCTGCGACCGTGCTGCCGACGGCCCAAATGACCTGCGCCATTACCGGCTCGGGCGGCCTGCTGCTGTCCCAGTGGCTCGACCTGGAGTTTGTCCAGGAGGTCATTGCCAGCAAGCGTGCCGTCGAGACCCTTATCCCGGCCACCGATGTCGCCATCGAGCTGGGCGGCGAGGACGCCAAGATCATCTACTTCGACAACGGCATCGAGCAGCGCATGAACGGCACCTGCGCCGGCGGCACGGGCGCGTTCATCGACCAGATGGCCACCCTGCTGCACACCGATGCCAGCGGCCTCAACGAGCTCGCGGCCAACGCCACCACCATCTATCCCATCGCCAGCCGCTGCGGCGTCTTTGCCAAGACCGACGTCCAGCCGCTGCTCAACGAGGGCGCTCGCCCCGAGGACGTGGCCGCCTCCATCTTCCAGGCTGTCGTGACCCAGACCATCTCGGGCCTGGCGTGCGGCCGTCCCATTCGCGGCAACGTCGCCTTCCTGGGTGGCCCGCTGCAGTACCTCTCCGAGCTGCGCCACCGCTTCTACCTCACACTCAACTTGGACGAGGAGCACCGCATCGTGCCCCAAAACGCCCACCTGTTTGTGGCGAGCGGCGCCGCCATGGCGCACGAGTCCAACAAGCTCAGCACGTTCCCGCAGCTCATCGAGGCCATCGACAGCCTGGGTGACACACAGGGTGCCGAGGTCGAGCGCCTGGATCCGCTCTTTGCCACCGACGAGGACTTTGCCGAGTTCAAGGGTCGCCACGACACCGAGGTTGTCCCCAAGGGCAAGCTCGAAGGCTACACCGGCCGCGTCTTCATCGGTATCGACGCCGGTTCCACTACCATGAAGGCCGCGCTCGTGGGCGAGGACGGCCAACTGTTGCACACCTGGTACGGCAACAACAACGGCGACATCCTGGGCACGGCCAAGGTCATCATGGCCGATTTCTACAAGCACATCCCCGCCGGCTGCACCATCGGCCACGTGACCACCACGGGCTATGGCGAGGCGCTGCTCATCGAGGCCCTCAAGGCCGACTCCGGCGAGATCGAGACCGTCGCGCACCTGCGCGGCGCCAAGGCATTCCTGCCCGGCGTCGAGTTTATCCTGGACATCGGCGGCCAGGACATGAAGTGCCTGCGCGTCAAGGACGGTGTTATCGAGCACATCATGCTCAACGAGGCCTGTTCGTCGGGTTGTGGTAGCTTTATCGAGAGCTTCGCCGTCTCTATGAACATGGACGTGCGCGCGTTTGCCGACGCCGCCATCCATGCCAAGGCCCCGGTCGACCTGGGAAGTCGCTGCACGGTCTTTATGAACTCGCGTGTCAAACAGGCGCAAAAGGAAGGTGCCACGGTGGGCGACATCGCGGCCGGCCTGTCCTATTCCGTCATCAAGAATGCCCTGTTCAAGGTCATTAAGCTGCGCGACCCCAAGGAGATCGGCAGCCAGGTGATCGTCCAGGGCGGCACCTTTATGTCCGATGCCACGCTGCGCGCGTTTGAGCAGCTCACGGGCGTTCATGCCGTGCGCCCCGACATCGCCGGCTGCATGGGCGCCTACGGTGCGGCCCTGCTCGCCCGCGATCGCGCCGGCGCCGACGGCACCTCGACCATCCTCTCGGCCGAGGACATCGCGCACCTCACCGTGACGCAAAAGCATGTCCGCTGCGGCCGTTGCTCCAACAACTGCCAGCTTACCGTCAACGACTTTGGCGGCGGCAGGCGCTTCATTACCGGCAACCGCTGCGAGAAGGGCGCCGGCCACAAAAAGCAGAAGACCGAGGCCCCCAACCTCTTCAAAAAGAAAAACGATCTGCTCTTTAACCGCGAGGTGCTGAGCCCCGACGAGGCCCCGCGCGGCACCGTGGGTATCCCGCGCGCACTCAACATGTACGAGAACTACCCCTTCTGGCACGCGTTCTTTACGCGCCTGGGCTTTAGCGTGCAGCTGTCCGACCAGTCGAGCAAAAAGACCTACCAGGCGGGCATCGAGTCCATGCCGTCCGAGAGCGTGTGCTACCCGGCCAAGATGAGCCACGGCCACGTGATGAACCTTATCGACCGCGATGTCGACTTCATCTGGATGCCGTGCGTGCGCTGGGAGCGCAAGGAAGATCCGACGGCTGGTAACTGCTATAACTGCCCCATCGTCATGAGCTACCCCACGGCGTTGGCACTTAATATCGACGAGATCCGTGAGCAGAACATCGAGTTCCTGTACCCGTTTGTGCCCTATCACGACAAAACCGAGCTCAAGCACCGCCTGTATCAGGTGCTCGCTGTCGACCGCGTGGCCGATGCTGAGGCCGGTCGCGGTCGCGTGCGCGGTCCTAAAATCACGCGCTCCGAGGTCGATGCCGCCGTCAACGCCGCCTACGAGGCCGACGCGCGCTTCCACGAGGATATTCAGACCATGGGTGAGGAGGCCCTTAAGTGGGTCGAGGACCACGGTGGCCATGGTATTGTGCTCGCCGGCCGCCCCTACCACAACGACCCCGAGATCAACCACGCCCTGCCCGAGCTTATCTCGAGCTTTGGCTTTGCGGTCTTTACCGAGGATTCGCTTGCACACCTGGTGAAGCCCGAGCGTCCGATTCGCGTCGTCGACCAGTGGATGTACCACAGCCGCCTGTACGCCGTCGCTCGTTTTGTGACGATGCGCAACGACCTGGACCTGATCCAGCTCAATTCCTTCGGCTGCGGTCTGGATGCTCTGACCACCGACCAGGTGCAGGAAATCCTTGAGGCCAGCGGCAAGATCTACACCGTGCTCAAGATCGACGAGGTGTCCAACTTGGGCGCCGCGCGCATCCGTATTCGCTCGCTCATGGCGGCGCTCAAGGACCAGGAGGCCGAGCGCTTGGCCGAGGCCACGGCCGCGGGCGAGGCCTACGAGCAGGGCGATGCTGCGCCGGTGGCTCCCTCCACGGACGTCCCCGCGTTCGCGAGCCGCAAGTACACGTTCGAAGCCCAGCGCGAGAGCGCTTCGACCGCGTGGCCCAAGGTGCCCTTTACCGAGCAGATGCGCGAGGAGGGCTACACCATCCTGTGCCCGCAGATGGCGCCGATCCACTTTGACCTGGTCAAAGAGGTGTTCCGCGGTGCCGGCTACAACTTGGAGCTCCTGCCCTCGACCGATCACGACGCCGTCGAGGCCGGCCTGCGCTATGTGAACAATGACATTTGCTACCCGTCGATTCTGGTAACGGGCCAGATTATGGAGGCCATCGAGAGCGGCCGGTACGACCTGTCCAAGACGGCCGTGGTTATCAGCCAGACCGGCGGCGGCTGCCGCGCCACCAACTACATCGCACTCATCCGCAAGGCCCTGCGCGAGAGCGGCCACCCCGAGATCCCGGTAATCTCGCTTTCGGCTGTGGCGCTCGGCGAGGACAACCCCGGCTTCAAGATTACTCCGGCGCTGCTTAAACAGGCAGTCTACGCGGTACTCTTTGGCGACGTGATGATGCAGATGCTCTATCGCTGCCGCCCGTACGAGGCCACGCCCGGTGCCGCCAACGCGCTCTACGAGGAGTACATGGCACGAGCCCGCAAGCTGGCGCCCAAGTTCAACCGCCACAACTACACCAAGCTGTGCCGCGAAGCCATCCGTGCGTTCGATACCATGCCGCTTGTGGGCGAGGGCACCAAGCCGCGCGTGGGCGTGGTCGGCGAGATCCTGGTCAAGTTCCACCCCACGGCCAACAACCACGTGGTCGATGTCATCGAGCGCGAGGGCTGCGAGGCCGTAGTACCGGGTCTGCTCGACTTCTTCCTGTACTCCATGAGCAACGCCGAGCTGCAGAAGGACGAGCTGGGAAGCTCTGCCACTACGCGCGCTGGTATGCAGGCGCTCATTAAGCTGGTGGACTGGATGCGCACGCCGGTGGAAGAGATGCTCGAAAAGTCCCGCCGCTTTGAGGCGCCCGAGCGCATCGGCACCATGGCCGACAAGGCCCGCACGGTGCTTTCGGTGTGCAACAACATGGGCGAAGGCTGGCTGCTCACGGCCGAGATGCTCGACCTGATTGACCATGGCGCGCCCAACATTATCTGCACGCAGCCCTTCGCGTGCCTGCCCAACCACGTGGTGGGCAAGGCCGTGATCAAGGAGCTGCGCCGTCAGCACCCCGAGAGCAACATCGTCGCGGTGGACTACGACCCCGGTGCGTCCGAGGTCAACCAGCTCAACCGTATTAAGCTTATGATCAGCGTGGCCAAGGAGAACATGCGCGCCGGCAAGGGCTTTAAGCTCGAGAAGGTGGCGCCGCTCGCGATGGACGAGGTCACCGGCCAGATGCGTGCCCATGATGGCTGCGTGAGCTGTGGTTCGGTCGACGAGAGTGCCGTGGCGTCGGTCGCTGAGCGCCTGGGACGCGGCATTAAGAAGTAGCTTGCCTGCTATGGGCTAGATATGAGATAAACGGGTGGTGGCCGTACCGGCTACCACCCGTTTTTGCTGGACATATGTTGCGTAAACGCCCCGACTATCACCCTTTGCGAACTTAGATTTCAGAAGTATGCGGCAAAATCTGAATAGGTCGAGCACACCGGATATATCCAAGCCCTGTACCTGCGGTTTTATTGGCGGAAAACCGGGGTGTGCTCGAGAGTTCCGGAATTTGCCGCATACTTCCGAAAACGACGTCTCAGTGGCACCAAAAATCGCCCTCGGAACCCTGAGATAATGAACATATGTAGCCGTTTGCCGCAAATTACCGTCCGTTTATAGAACCCACCCCCAGCGTGCGTCATCCTTACGGTTGAATAAATACACATCTATGGAACTACGTAAGAGAGGACCGTCCCTATGAGCTACAAGACCGTTTGCGTTGCCGGCGGCGGCGTGCTGGGAAGCCAGATTGCCTTTCAGGCTGCCTACTGCGGCTTTGATGTAACGATCTGGCTGCGCAGCGAGGGCAGCATCGGCCGCACCCAGCCCAAGATCGATCGTGTGCGCGAGGAGTATATCGCGGCTATCGAGGGCATGGCGGACGGCACGGACGAGTGGTGCGCCGGTATCGCCGATAGCGACCAGCCCTTCGACAAGGACGCTGCGCTTGCCGCCGTCGAGCGTGCCTACTCCACGCTCAAGCTGGAGCTCGATATTGCCAAGGCCGTGGCCGACGCCGACCTGGTCATCGAGTCTATGGCCGAGGACACCCAGGCAAAGATCGACTTCTACAAGAAGCTCGCCCCGGTTCTCCCGCAAAAGACCGTCATCGTGACGAACTCCTCCACGCTGCTACCGAGCACCTTTGCCAAGTACACCGGCCGCCCCGAGAAGTACCTGTCGCTGCACTTTGCCAATTCCATCTGGAAGAACAACATGACCGAGGTCATGGCGCAGGACCAAACCGACAAGCGCTACTTCGACGAGCTCGTCGACTTCGCCAACGACATTCGCATGCTTGCCCTGCCCGTCAACAAGGAAAAGAACGGCTATCTGCTCAATTCCATGCTGGTGCCATGGCTGCTTTCGGGCCTTGACCTGTATGTCTCGGGCGTGAGTGACCCCAAGAGCATCGACCTCGCATGGACGCGCGGCACTGGCGCGCCCAAAGGTCCGTTCCGCGTGTTCGACACGGTGGGCATCCAGACGGCCTACAACATCGTTGTGCAGTATCAGAAGGTGCCGGGCCTGGTGAGCCCGTTGCTCAAAAAGATGATGATGCCCTACAACTTTAAGGCCATGGCATCCGTCCTCAAGCAGATGCTCGACGAAGGCAAGCTGGGCGAAAGCTCGGGCGAGGGCTTCTTCAAGTACTAAAAAATGATCCGTCGGGGACGGAGGAAAGCGGATCATCGCATTCTCCGTCCCCTGTGCGTCTTGCGGCTAACAGCTCCGGCTGCCGCGAGCCTAAGCTAGCCTTAAGGGGTGCTTGTTAAGCTCTGAGCCATATTGGGATAGAGACGGGCAAGCTCCCTGATGTATGAAGGAAAACGACGGTGGCATTCAAAGGCGGCAACGATATGGAATTGAGTGACAAGGACAGCAGACTGTTCTCGCGTCGAGCGGCTCTTGCGGGCGCGGCGGGCACGCTGGCACTTGCCGGGACAGGGCTCATGGGCTGCTCGGTCGGCGGGGCCGGTGCGGGCGACGCATCTACTGCGAACAACGAGCTCACCGACGAGCAAAAGAAGCTCCACAAGCAGATTGTTGCGACCTTCAACGTCGAGAAGCAGGCGGCCATCAAGGAGCGGCTCGATGCCGAGTACGCTGCCGGCGGCTACAGCGAGGCCGCTCCGTTTGTCGCACAGGACCCCTTTGGCACCGATACCCTGAGCTGCTACGTTCGCTTTGCAACGGCGGATCCCGTAACCGTCTCCTACAAGGTCGCCGGTCGCAAAAAGACCGGTGACGCGCCCAAGGTCGCTGCGTTTTCCCGCACGCCCCGCGGCGGCGACGCGCCGGCGACGGATCACGAGTTCAAGGTCATCGGCCTCATTCCCAACCACAAAAACAAGGTGACCCTCACCTGCACGGCACAAGATGGCACCAGCCGCATTTCGACGTTCACGATCGAGACGCCCGCGCTCAAGGGCGAGGAAGAAGAGCGGCTCGCCGCCGCGGCGGGGGAGTCCAATACGCCGCTTGCCGATGGCCTCTTTACTATTTTGGGCAACGATTCGTCAAAGCTCGACTTTATGTACCTCTACGACAACGCGGGTCAGATTCGCGGCGAGGTGCCCATTATCGGCTACCGCAGCCATCGCCTGCTGTTTCCGGGCGACGGCAGCATGATCATGAGCGTTTCGACGACCAAGATGGCCCAGATCAACGCCATCGGCCAGGTGATAAACGTCTGGAGTACGGGTGCCTACGAGCTGCACCACGACTACGCTTTCGGCGATGACGGCAACCTGCTGGTGCTGGCGAGTCGCGCCGGCTCCGAAGCCGACTTGGACGTCGACCGCGCGGCGGCCGATAAAGGCAAGGACGGTCGCGTTAACGTCGAGGACCTCATCATCAAGATCGACGTGACCACTGGTGATGTTTCCCTTGTTGTGGATCTGGGCGACATATTCCCCAATCTCAAGGCAAGCGCCAAGGTGGCCTCGGACGGCGACCTGGATTGGATTCATATCAACACGATTCAGTGGCTCGGCGGCGGCACCGTTCTGCTCAGCTCGCGCGAGACCTCGACGGTCATCAAGCTCACGGATATCTACGGCACGACTACGGTCGATTGGCTTATGGGCTCGCCGGAGTTTTGGGCCGGCTCGGGCTTTGAGGACAAGTTGCTGCAGGCCCAAGGCGATTTTTCGCTCAACGCAGGCCAGCACAGTGTGACCTATCTGCCAAACGACGAGACGGCCGCGACCGGTCGCTACCAGGTGCTGCTGTACGACAACAACTTTGGTGCGGCCGAGAGCTATCCCAAGTTCGACTGGGGCAAGCTGGGCGTCGCGGTGGTGATCGACTGCAGTAAGGGAACGCATTCGTTTGGGCGCATCTTTACGGTGGACGAGACCGCGCGCACCTACGAGCTTGTGGACCAGATCGCAGTGCCGTTCTCGGGCTACGTAAGCAGCGCGCAGCGCGTCGGCGATTCGAATAGTATGCTCGTGGCATCGGGCCAGGCCAAGACCTTCACCGAGTACGACCGCTATGGACTGCCCATCGCCACCTACGAGATGGAAGCCGAGAAGTACATCTACCGCGTGTACAAGTACGAGCTATAGCGCTGCGCTTGGCTGTGCCTGTGCCCCGTGGTTGCGCGCGCTCGCGCCGGGCCCACCTCGCGTCCCGCATCACTTCACGTCAAACTCCACGCGATCGAGTTCGGGCACGTTGAGGTCGATGAGCTTGCGGGCGACATGGCGGTCGTGTGCCCCAAGCGCCTCATCCGTCGTCACGTGGGCGACAATCTCGCGCTCGACGATGCCCTTCTCGTCGCCTTCGGTTGCCGAGGTCTCGACGGCGACGGTGTAATCTTTAAAGCCCGGCAGCACCGCGGCAAGTTCGCGCGTGGTTTCGGTGACGCCGTAGCCGTCCTGCACGCCGGCCTGCGCCGAGCCAACGGACCCCGCGGTCATAACGATGCAGGGGATGGCAAAGATTACCGTGCCCACGATGATGCGACGGCGCACCTTGTGTGACAGCTCATCGACCTCGGCTTTTTCCTCGGCGGTCACAATGCCGTCGCCGTTCAGGTCACGCTTGAGCGGCACGCGCAAGATAAGCAGCACGGCTTCGGCCGCCAGCGCGATAAAGACGACGTTGATGCCAAACTCGTAGAGGGCCGAGAGGAATAGCGACCCGCTCGCGATGGCGATGCCGTAGCCCGCCGCGCACAGGGGCGGCATGAGCGCGGTCGCCACCGCCACGCCGGCGATGAGCGTCGAGGGCTCCTGGTCGCGCGAGTTGCCCAGGCCGCCCGCAAAGCCGCCCGCGAGCGCGACGGCAAGGTCCCACACGGTGGGCGTCGAGTTGTCGACGATGGCGGCCGTGGCGGTGCCAAGGGGCGAGAGCTTAAAATACAGCGTGGACGTGACCAGGCAAAAGGCCATCTGTAGAGCCAAGCCCGCGACGGCCTCGACGGTAATCTCGCGGTCGAGCGTGGCGATGCCGTATGCCATGGCAAGGACCGAGCCCATGAGCGGGCAGATGAGCATGGCGCCCACGATGGCGATGTCCGAATCGATATCGAGGCCGATGCTCGCGATGAGCATGGCGATGATGAGGATGCACAGGTGAGAGCCGGTCAGGCGCGCCCCGTTTACAAAGCGCCTGCGAATCACGTGATAGGGTGCGCGACCCTCGCGAATGTTGAATGCGCGCCTCAGGAAGCGGCCGGCGTTCTCCATGACTTCGCTGTGGGCGGGACGGATGCCATGGCGCCGGTGATGGCGCTCACGCAGTCGCTTGAGCTGTTTTTTATCGAGTTTCATATTTACCTCGTTCTGGCACGGGCCGCGTATCCCGCCCGTCGGTCTTACTCTACACCGAGGCGGGCAGGGCGCTAGTTGGATGCCGGCTGGCGGGGCGGATGACGTAAGAACAAGCGTACATGGCAAAGCGGATGCCACCTCACGAAAATATGATTCACGAACTCCCTCATATGTGTCGAAATTGTGATGTCATGAGGTATCAGTTTCAAAAGATCAGACGGTCGCCAATGTTGCGCAACAGAATTCAAAAATCGGCTCCTACAATTTAACGCGTATGTATACCATCCGTGTCAAAGGGAGAAAGCCATGGCAAACTATAGCCCGCAGCACTTTGAGCCTCGGGCCAAGACCGTCAACGTCAAAGGCGTTGCCAACCGCGCCGTC
Organism: uncultured Collinsella sp.; assembly: GCA_902478995.1. Taxonomy (GTDB): domain Bacteria; phylum Actinomycetota; class Coriobacteriia; order Coriobacteriales; family Coriobacteriaceae; genus Collinsella. The sequence goes on along the minus strand of CABSNF010000012.1, from coordinate 2,096 downwards.
GCAACCGTTTTGACGGCGGGCCTCATCGCTCAGCCGCTCATGTCGCCGCTGGCGGCAATTGCTGCACCGTCAACCGATAACGGCGATTCCGTTCAGGGGGGGGGTAGTTCTGTAGAAAACACCGTTGTCGCCGGTAACCAGGCGGTCGTAAAGACGGCTGCCCAGCTGGCCGAGGAGTCGGCAAAGCAGCTCAAGGACGCTCAGGCCGCTTACGATGCGGCTCAGAAGAAGGCCGACGCGGCGGGTCAGTCTCAAAAGCAGGCCCAGCAGCAAAGAGACCATGCTGCAAAGGCCCTGAGCGACAATACGGCCGAGCAGAACGCGGCAGAAGTCGCCGCGCTTCAGGAGAAGATCGACGAGCTTAAGGCGGCCGTCGACAAGGCCGAGCAACAGCAAAAGAAGCTGGGCGACCTGAACGATCAGCTCGATCAGGCCAACAAGAGCGTCAATGACAAGACCCAGGCGCTTAAGGATGCCGAGACAAAGCGCGATGAAGCCAAGAAAGCCCTCGATGACGCCAAGGCCAAGCTCCAGGCCATGGATGGGTACGAGGCCGCCAAGAAGGCCGTCGAGGACGCGCAGGCAAAACTCGATGCAGCGAACGCCGATGTGAAGACTGCCGAGGGTGAGCTCGATGCCGCCAAGACGGCTCTTTCCAATGCCGAGAAGGCAAAGAACGATGCCGAGTCTGCTCTGACGTCCGCTCAGGCAAAGAAAAAGCAGACCGCCGCCGCCCTCGCCACCGCAACCGCCGCACGTGACAACGCCCAGCAGAAGCTGGATCAGGCGCAGGCTGCGCTCGATGCCGCTACTTCTGGCACGGGTGTCAATCTGGGTGCGCTCGAGGCCGCCAAGAATACCGCTGCCAACGAGCTTGCTACCGCGAAGAGCGCCCTTGACGCCGCGACTGCCGCCGACGCTACTGCACAGTCGAATCTCAAAAATGCCCAGGCCGCCGTTCCTGCTGCTCAGGAGCGTGTCAACTCCGCTAATACTGCTTTAGCCTCCGCGCAGACTGCATACGACGAGGCGAACGCGAAGCTCAGCGATGCGACCGGCAAGTACGCAACCGCCAAGGACGCATACGAGCAGGCTCAGAAGACCGAGGCCGACAAGAAGGCAGAGTACGATAGGCTCGTTGAGGAGCGTCAGCAGAAGCAGGATGCCTACGATGCCGCCAGCGCTGACGTCACTGCTGCGGAGAACGCCCGCGACACTGCGAACGCCGAAGTCGAGAAGCTCAATCAGCAGATTACCCAGCTGAAGGCCAACATGACTGTTGACCAAGATGTTATCAATCGGGGTATCGTTGGCTTTATGGCCTATATCAGCACTGGCAGCCAGTTCACAGCCACGCAGAAAAAGAACGCCCAGGACGCCGTATCGACGTTGACCGGTGTCGATGACAAGGCCGAATGGTATGACCAGTACGTCGATCAAGACATGTCTCGCGACACCAATCCGCTTTCCTTGGAGCAGATGCGCAACGCCCTGACCTACCTCGACACCCAGAACAACCTCCGCAAGGCGAACGGCCAGTCGGCGCTCAGCGTCAGCCTTCGCATGACTGCGGCAGCCGCCCTTAATGCATCATATTCATCGAACATCTGGGGACACTCGAACTGCTATTTCGACAACGGGGAAAATCTTGCCGGCGGTGGTGGCGCATATACCGGCGGCGAGACTGAGGACACCCTAGGCTGGCCCTACACCGGTCTCTACACCCAGGAGAAGGAGGCATTCGATAAGTACGTCGCGCAGTATGGCGACGACCTCGGTAGCCACCGATATGATGCCTATTACATCTATCAGAACTACAACAGCATCTACAAGGAGTGCGGGCACTATCTCAACATCGTTGATTCCGCTACGGTCGCCGTCGGTATTGCAACAGGTAGCGGTAAGAACACCGATTCCGAGGTAACCATATTCGATTACAGCGCTGATGACACTCAGGCTGATTTCACTGTCTCCGAGTTCAAGAAGCTCCTGAACGACTACATCGATTCCGCCTACAATGCAGGCGGCACGCAGGAGCAGAAGGAGCAGCTGAAGCTGTCTCTTATACACATCTGACGCTGCCGACGAAGCTAGAA
>CABSNF010000011.1 GCA_902478995.1 uncultured Collinsella sp. | reverse complement strand
CCGTCCGCACCGCGCGTGCGCCTACGGACCTTAAACCGAACCTCATACGAGTCAAAAAACGCGATGACGAACGAGTCTGCATCGGACGATGGAAGCTGCCTGCGTTGTCCAAAAAAACGGGGCAGGCTCCAGTGCGGAGTCTGCCCCGAAAAAAGAATGGCAAAGCAAGAACGTCGATGGACGAGAAAAGTGTCCGCAAGTCTCATGGCCATCACATCCCACCTGCCAAAGGGGATGGGTGAGCGAGCGTTACTCCTGCTCGGACTCCTCAGCCTGCTTACGGCTGCGGATGAGGTGCGCCACGCCGATGCACAGCACCGCGCCACCAGCGATCCAAGTGAACGTCACGCCGTTGAGACCGGTGAGCGGGAGGCCAACCTGCTTGGTATCGCCGACGGTGATGTTGAAGGTGCCGTCGTCGTTTGTGGCTGTGCCAGTTTTGACCTCAAGCTTGTTATCGCCAACCTTACCCTCGCCATCATCATTGATGCCAGCGATAAGCTTGTCAGTTTGGGACATAGAAAGCGTTATCTCATCAATTTTAGTCCCATCCTCTGACATGGTCGGAACAATCTCGAAATCGAACGGTGAGATATCGGCATAACCCTCGAGATGTTTCTCTGTCACGGTATATTTGCCGGCGTCGAGACCCTTCACTGTAAAATATCCGTCGTTATTGGTCTGGAATACATGTTCCTCGGTGGAGAGGGTGCCGTCTTTCCCAACAAACTTACCATCCAAGGTCTTATCGTTTGGTTTATTCACCTTAATGGTAAACTGAGCACCGTTCAGAGCCCGCTCCGTTCCCAAGTCGACCTTGTTGATCTTGAGGCCGTACGTGTAGTCCTCAACCGTATCGGACGCCGAGGTGCCAATGCCACCTGACATGGGGTTGTTGGAATACTCGAGCGTAACGGTGTTAGGATTGACCTTCAGCTGGTTGTTTGCACCCGCAATATTCGCGCTTGCGTTGAGCTTCGCCTTGTAGAAGACAACGATCTGTGTGTCGGCGTTTACGCTGGAGATATCCTTGAGTCCCTTTTTCTCCCCCTTCGCGCCAAATTCGATAGTCAAGGTAGTGGTGCCATCGTCATTGTTAGCCTTATTTGTCGTGTAATCATTATTAGCGATCAGTTCGTATTTATCCTGATTACTCGGATCCTTGTTCACCGCGTAGACTACGACACTATTGTCAGTATAGGTAAGACCCTTTGAAAGAGTGTCCGTAAACTTATATGCATAGGAATCGTAGGTGTCATAGTTATCGGCGACCGATCCGGTAAGCTTGTAGGTCACTTCCTGTCCGATTTGAGAGTTAGCAACGCCAGCCCAACCATTTGGCAGCTTCGTGGGATCATCAGAAGTCGCAGCAAGAATCTGCTTGTCGACAGTGGGGATGCTGGTCTTCTCAGTTACAGTCACGGCTTCGCCGCCCACGAGGGCGAAAATCGGAGACGTGCCGGTGTTCTTCTTGCCAGTGCCCAGACTACTTTCGTCGGTCACAAACAGGTAGTAGCCGTTGCCATTCGCCGAATTAGGAGTCCAAGAACCACCAGTAGGGATGTTAGTCGCGGCAGGGTTCTCACTCTTAACGGCATTCGCAACTGCGTAGAGAACATTGTTGGTAGCGATTCGCGTTCCATCAGTCGATGTTGATCCTGCGGTAGTGGGACCCGCATGTGCCATGAGGAAGTCGGCTACTTCCTGGGCCGTAGGTTTGCCAGACAGCTGATCCTTAACCTCCAAGCTGTCATAACCCTTCCAGTCTTTCTTAATGGCATCAATCACCTTCGCGCCAACCGTATTGCTTGCCCACGTGATGTTCTGAGCGGTCTTGCCGCCGTTTTCAGCGTCGGTCACCGTTGCCTTAAAGATCTGATACGCCTTGAACATGGCGTTCTCGTTACCCTTGACCTGGCTGATCGTGATGCTGCCCGTCGCACCCTCCGCCGCAAACGCCATCGTGACCGGGGCCATGACGCCGCCGAAGCTCAGCGCTGCTGTGAGGCCGGCGGTTACTGCCAGGCGTGCGATGTTCTTGTTCATGCTCATCTTCTTTTCCTCTACTTTCCGTTTGACTCTCATTCGATCGGTCATCATCTGTCTGTGTCTTAGCATCTACTTCGCTACGTCTCGCCCCACTCTCTGTGGGGCTGCCAGCTACTCTTTATGGCTGCCACCTCCCCGCTTGACCAGGAGCGCGACCACGATGAGCGCGGCTCCGGCGACCGCTGCGGCGGCCGCGGCGTACATTGCCATATCGCCAGTCGAGGGCATAAAGCCTCCGGTGGTAATGCTAGGGGGTGTGCCGGTGGGCGTGTTGATGAGCGACGCCTCCAGGCTGCCCGTCGACCCGTCCGCGCTGTCGGCGCGCAGGGGCGACTCGGCCGTGATGGCGAGCTTGGGCTTGGCGGCGGCCACCTGGTCGACGTCCAGACCCTCGGCCTTGACCGTCACGGAACGCGTGCCCTCAAAGGCGGTGTAGCCCTTAGGTGCCTTGAGCTCGCGGACCTCCAGCTTGCCCGAGTCCACGCCCGAGACGGTCACGCGGCCGTCCTCGCCCGTGGTGACGGTGGCCTTGCCCTCCACATCCCACGTGCCGTCGGCCGCCAGTGTGCGACCGCGGTCGTCGGCGATGCTCAGGACCGCCCCGGCAAGCGGCTTGTCGCCGTCGCTGCCGCGCTTGGTGAGCGCGAGATCCCAGGTGTAGGCGCACGCATCGTCGCTCGGCGTGCGGGTAAAGCCGGCGTCGCCGGACTGGTCGGCAAAGGGAGAGCGCGGGTAGCGCAGGTAGACCTCGTTGGGGTTGCCCTTCGCAATGCCGTGGTTGCACGCGCTGTTGAGCGGCGCATTGTACACGGCGACCACGCGGGCGCCCGCGGCAAAGGCGTCGGCCCCGCCGAGCGCGGCGATCAGGTCGCCGGTGCGCACGGTGAAGGTCTTGCCGTCGGCCGCTACCTTGGTGGCGCACTGGGCCGTGATGTCGGTCCAGCCCTTCGCGGGCTCGGTGCCGGCGCGCCCGTCCCTGCCGGCCGAGACGGCGTCGAAGCCGCCGTCCGCGCCCGCCGCCACGTACACGCGCATGCTCGCGACGACCTTGGAGGGGTCGAGCCCCGCGCCCATGGTGTCGACGAACTGCACCGCGTAGGTGTCGTAGGCGGTGAGCCCGGCCGGGACCGTGGCAGAGAGGCGCCAGTACAGGTCGTCGGCGACCGTGGCGTCGGCGGCCTTCTGCCAGGCGGCGGTGCTGTCCTCCAGCACGTGCTTGGCCACCTTGGGGGTCGCCGCCTTGGGCTTGACGGTGACGGCGCTGCCGCCCACCAGGGCCATGATCGGCGCGGTGCCGGCCTCGTCTTGGGCGATGGCGTCGTCGCCGGCGACGATGAGCCAGTAGCCACAGGGCAGCTCGGCCGTCGTGCCCGCGTTAAGGGCCGCAGGCCTGGCGCCAGAGCTCTGGAGGGAACGAGCGAGCTGTGCGCTCAGCGCGCTCGTAAGGTGGGAATCGGTGTTGAGCCACTCGGCAGCTTCCTGCGCGGTGGTCTGGGAATTGGGCATGCCGGCGCTGTGCAGCACAGGCAGCGCGGCGTCGCGCACGGCGTCACTTGCCCAGGCGAGGTCGGTGGCGATTTTGGCGTCGCTGTCGCCGTCGACGACGTTGGCGCTAAAGATCTGGTAGGCGTCGTAGCTGCTCGCCACGGTGCCGCTCACCGTGATGGAACCGGTCGAGGTCGGCGCGGCCTGCGCGGAAGCGGGGAACACAACCGCGCAGGTGCCGATCAGGAGGGCAAGCAGCGCAAACAAGATCGGGAAGGAGCAAACTTTCTTATTCACGACGCTTACCTCCCTTCGCATTCGCCTTACGACGAATGTGCATCCAGGCCGCAGCAGCGCAAAGCACCGCCGCGCCGGCAAGGTACGTCAGAGTGACGCCCGACATACCAGAAAGGGGCAAAGAGGTGGAGTAGGTGTTGGTGAAGGTGGGGGTAGTGTCGGGAAACTCGTGGTCCTTATTATCGGTGTCTTTCCACGTACCGCCGGGGTCAACGGTTCCCTTCCTGTAGGTCACCGCACAGTCGATGTGTCCTTCGGCATTATCCGTTGCCGTAACCGTGAACTTGTAGACCGACTGATCAAACTTGTAATGCGGATAGGTCAAGTGTTCGTCCTTCTCGCGCACATAGTACGTGAAGGTCTTGGAGGCGCCACGGCCAGTAGAGTCGGTCTTGAGCTTGTCGAGTTGATCGAGTTTGTACTCAATCTCGTCGAAGCTCCGGGGCTGAGACTTCTTGCCGTCGGCAGTGGTGGTAATCACGCCGTCGGGGTCGGTCATAACCGTCTTGGGACTATCGAAGTTCTCGTTATCCGCAAACTCGAGCGTGAACTCCTTCATCTCGCCACCCTTAACGACCTTGGTCGCCTTAGGGATCCAAACGCCAGTCGAGTCGTACGCGGTACATACGTTAGTGAAAGTCGGCGAACCGTCCTCACAGATAATTTGATAATAGCCGTCGACATTCTTCGCGACACTCCACGTTTTTTTGTTAACCCACTTCCCAGACTTATCGAGTTCGTACTTGGTCCCGTTGACGTCTGTAATCGTGTAGTTATGGATGAGAAGTTCCTTCTCTTCGTTCGGATTATTTTTACTCGGAACAGTCATGAGCTTGGTCGGCTTATCCTGGGTCCGTACCACAATCTCATACACACTGGAGTCGCACGTGATGTCAGGATCATCGCCGGCATCTTCGACCAAGTAGTATGTGATTTCGTTACCCGTGCCACCCGTTGCGAACTGTTCACCAAGGTCAAACGTGATATTGCCGCTTGCATCATTTTTTGCTGTTCCAACCTCGGTGCAAACGTTGCGATTGAATGTCGTGCCAGCCAAAGGGTTGTCTGAATTCTTGCGATACACCGTAAAGGAGAACTCCTCTTTTTTGAGGTCGCGGCCTTTCAGCTTCTTGGTCGCCTTGAGCTTAAGGCTCGGATAGACATACGTGTCCTCAGGCGCGCCCATGTACAGGTCGCCGTTCGACATGATGCCGCCGCCATGGTCCCAGGAATAGTTGCCGGTGATGAACGTTGTCGCAACTTTTTGCGCATTGATCGCGGCTTCGTCTTGAGCTGTAACACCCGAGCTCAGGCCGATGCTTTTATATACCTGCACGCCACCGTTAGCGGGGATAGTAATGGCTTGCGTAAGCTCTTTACTTCCCTTGTATTTGGCGTCACCGCCGCCAAGCATTTTGCCAATCACCGCCGCGATCGGGGTCTTATGATCCTCCGCCGCAAGGAAGAAGTCCGCGTGGCCGTTTTCGCGAAACTCTTTGGCATTGTAGGCGTCAGCATCCTGGTTCTTTTTGTGCTCAAGGCCTTCGTAGCCACCAGCGGATAGGTGAGGGGTGCCTTCGTTACCGCTATTCTCTTCAGAATTATAATCAGCTTTTGCGTCCTGCTGATCTTTGGCAGACAAATTGCCAAAGATTGCCGTGCCCTCAGTGTTCGTTACCAACGTCTTGCCCGTGGGGCAGACTGCAACGCCACCGCCGTAGCCGCCAGCTTCATTGGCGCTAATGTACGAGTTATATATGAATAGCCTACCAGCAGTATATTCCTTGCCTTGGTTTGAGTTTCCCTGAACAAAGATGCCGCCGCCACCCCAGTCAAAGCGAGACATGCAGTGATTGTTTGTAATGTAGACTTTACTATCTTCAGTACCGTTAATCATCGCGTCAACCATCTGGCCCACGCGAATGCCAGCGCCCTCAGAACGATTGCTCACGTTAGAGGCAATAATCCCCCCTGTAATGTTGAGCCATGCCATTCCCTGGCGAGATGTCTGGTCATTGCGATCGACATCGGTAACGTAAACGCCGCCGCCAGCTTCCTCGGAATAGTTGCCAGTAATCTGGCCACCAGAAATGGTGACATGAGTACCGTTTCTAGCGGCAAGTCCAGCGCCGCCATGATCGCCATAACCATCTTCGCCACAGAAATTGGCATATTTATTGTTAGTGATGTAGCCACCGGAAACAGTGACGCTGCCGCCTTCGGCCATGATGCCGCCGCCGAAACCAGTGCCAGAAGGAAGTGTGCTGTTGCCGGAGATTACGCCACCAGTTATGGTGACCGTGGAACCTCCAGCATACACACCGCCGCCACTAGGAGCGCTGTTGCCGGCAATTACGCCACCGGTCAGTTTTAGGGTCGAGGCCTTACCTTTATCGTTGGACACCTTAATGCCCGCGCCCGCACCCGAGCTAGAAGCGCCACACACATAGCCACCGCTCATGTTGACAGTAGAGCCGTTCTCGGCATAGATGAGGTTGCCAACATTGCAATTATACTGTTGGGTAATTACACCGCTATCAAGATTAAACGTACCGCCCGCATAAACGTTGATGAGCCTCATCGTGGAGCCGGCAGCGGTACCCACGATGGCACCGTTGATGCTGACCTCGTGCCTATAGAGAGTCTCGGTTGTCCCCGTACCGTTCGGCGTAGATTCGGTCACGTAATACGTGAGTTTGGTCGGAATGCCAGAGCTGGTGTCGTAGTCCATCGAGGCAACTCGCCCATTATTGCCGCCATCCGAAGTCTGCTTTTGATCAGACCCTTGGTTAGAATCTTTAACTGTAAGCGCCGCGTTATTGGTGATGTTGAAGAGCGGCTTATTTGAATTGTCGCCCGAATGCGTGATTTTATGGCCGCTTAAGTCCAGCGTTATATTGCTGCCGCTCTTCTCAAGTTTGATTTCGCCGGGATAGTCGATATCGTTTGCAAGCTTAAAGCTAACAGCTTGATTTTCCCCAACGCCCTGAAGCTTATCTCGCAATTCACCGCCATTAGCAATAGCCGTGGCTGCTTCTTCGTTCTCCGCAGCTTCTTCGGCTACCGAGACAGTGCCATCGTCGACCGCTTCATTATCTTCTGCCTGCGACTCGTCCTTGGGCTGCTCCTCCGGTTGGGGATCGCCCACGCCGTTTTCGACATCGTCACTATTCTGGTTTTCGGTATCCCCGTTGTTGGTGTTTTCTACATCAGTAGACTCACTTGAAGAATCCCCCGTCACAGTTTCTTCGGTAGAAACCGTCTGGGCATCGTTGGCAATAGCCTGCGAGATCGGGGGCATGACGAGCGACAGTACCAGGCTCAACACGGAGGCTCCGCACAAAACGCCTGCCAGTACACGGCGCGTCGCTTTATTACTCTGCTTAGATTTGTCCGAATTCGCTTTCATCGATGTCTCCTCCCCAAGAGACCGCGATCTTGCTCTTTCACCATCAAACGTATCTGCGCAATCTGTAATTGCGCACGCTTAGTAATCCATATTGTAGCAATTGTTTGAACATCTAAGCAAAAATACCGATAGTTTTGTAGCGAATTCTCAATTCGCTTGACATTTGCTCGGATTTACCTTCGTTTATTCGCTATGAAATATCTATTTCTACTGGTAATTAAGCTAGTTATCATTTTTTAATAGCATTTTATTTATTTGCACAACATTTTGCTCAAGAGCATGCGTCCTGTGAACGGTCGAAAATCGACCGTGAGCGGTAGATCATTAACCGGAAGGAATAGACTACCAAATTGATGGGAATATCTTTAACCCATCGGTGGTTAGAAGCATGATGTTCAGACAACGTTATTTGAATTTTCGCGCAGATTTTCGGTATCAATTCGCCCAAATCGCCTGAGGCCGCCACAAAGGCACCTGCCCCCTTTGTGGCGGTTCTCCCCCTGCGCTACAGCAGATGCTCCTCGATAAAGATCGCGATGCCGTCTTCGTCGTTGCTGGCGGTTACAAAATCGGCGGCGGCACGGGTGGCATCGCTACCATTTGCCATGGCCACACCCACGCCGGCGTCGGCCACCATGCAGGTGTCGTTGTCCGCATCGCCAAACACGCAGATGTCCTGGAGCTCCATGTCATTGAGCTCCGCTACGCGCACAAGGCCGCGCGTCTTGGACACGCGCGGATCCATGAACTCGTAGAGCCGCTGCGTGGTTTGCAGAGCCGCCGCCTTAACAGTGTTATCGGCAAACGTCGACGCCCGCTCAATCACCCGCGGCATCACCTCGGGCGCCATGGTAAACATCACCTTGGGCTGCGGCTCGCGCAACAACTCGGCAAAATCGACCACCTGGTAGGGCACACCGTCGACGCGCGACAGGTGCTCGACGCACGCGTTGCTCTCGGGCACGTAGAACACGCCGTCTCGGGGGCAGACGGGCGTTGCCGGAAGGTCCGCCATGTGCTTGCAGATGCGCGCGATGGTCTCGCCCGGTAGCGGATAGCTCAGCTCGTTGATGTCGTGCGCGCGGTCGATGACCTCGGCGCCACCGCAGCCCACCAGCACGTCCACCAGGCCTTCGATGCCCCAGAGCTCGTACATGGCCTCGGTCGCGTGGGCGTCGCGCCCGGTGCACAGGCCAAAGAGCACGCCGCGCTCGCGCAGGGCGCGGATCGCCGCCACGGTGCGCGGGGACACCGTGTGCTGGCTCGTGAGCAGCGTGCCGTCGATATCGCAGAACACGGCTTTGATGTGGCTGAAGGTGGTGTCCATGGGGGCCTTTCTGGGTAGCGCGGCGGTGTGGGGTGTATTCGTGAACGGCGTACATGGTATACCAAGGCACGGGCCGTTGGGACCCGATCGTCACAAAGGTGCCTGCCCCCTTTGTGGTGGCCGGACCCGAAGGGTGGCCTGCCCGGAGCGCAAACCATCACAACATTCGACGTTTTTCGGCAAAATCGCGATTTTCATCGAATGTTGTGATGGTTTTTACTGCTTTGCGGCACGATCCAAATGCCGGCGACCAAATAGCAGCAACGCCGCGGGAACTGCCGTCACGACCATACCCGCCCCTATGAGCGTCTGCTGCACGCCAAACGTCGCCGCCAGCCAGGGGGCAATCGCCAGCGGGGCCACGCCGGCGAACATGTTGCCAAAGCCCATGACCGAGTTGACGCGACCGAGCTGCTCGAGCGGGGCCGTCGTTTGCACGATCGTGTTGTGGAGCGGGTTGACGACGCCCCAGGCCACGCCCAGGGCAATCTGGCCGACAAGGGCTACGCCCACGTACGGTGTCCCCACGTAGAGCAGGCTTCCCAGGCCCACGGACATGAGTGCCACGAGCAGCGTTTTGAGACTGACAAAGCGCGGCGGCAAGCGGAGCGCGAGGACAGCGCCCAGCACCGCGCCCACACCGCTGGCCGACGAGAGCCAGCCCATCCACTCAACACCGACATGCAGAACATCGCGGTAGAAGAACGACTCCAACGGATCGAAAGCTCCATAGCCAAAGTTCGAAAGGAAGATAATGCAGAACAGCAGGGCGAGGACGCTGTTGGTAAAGACCGTCTTGATGCTGGTCGCGAAGGTGACGCGGGAAGACGTGCTGGGGTCGGGGCTTTGGCTGGCCTTGCTTGCCGTCGCACCGCTTTCCGCGAGATCGCTTTCGCGCGCGACGAAGTGACATGTTTGCGGCCTAAATCCCCAGCCGGCGATAAGCGCCAACAAGGTAAAGAGCATCATGAGCACAAACACCACGCGCGATGACGACGCCGCCGCGACAAAGCCGCCCAGTGTGGGGCCGACGATAATGCTCACGTTGGAGAACATGGTTATGGCGGAGTTGATGTCTTTGAGCTCGACGGGGTCGTCGGTGAGATACGCCGGATAGGACGTGGCGATGGGCTGGGCGAATCCCATCACAAAGCCCAGGAGTACCGCGCCGGCAAGGACTGTTCCGGTCGCGCTGCCAAAGGCGAGGATTGCCGCGCCGGTTGCCAACGTGGCGACGATACTCGCCCGGAAATGCCGGCACGGACCCCAAGCGTCAAGCGCCGCTCCACCCGCAAAGGATCCCAGGATCACGAATACGTTCATAAAAAGGACGGCCAGCGATGTCGCCACGACTGAGGCATCGTCTGCATAGGTGAGCGTTCCGATGACGCCGATGAAGTAGCTGGTCTGAAAACCGGTGTAGATGAGAAAGCGCATCGCCACCAGGCGCTTGGCCTGCACGGACAGCGATGATTGAGGCTTTGAGAAAAGAAAGGCGAGCATGGAGACTCCTTGTTTCATACAAATGCGGACGGCGGGCATTCGCCACCGTCTGTCAAATCAATCTATCCGCATTAAACATTAAGGACGCATCAAGCCCCTTCTCTCCGTTTTTCGCCCGTCATGAACTACTTGGTAGATTGTAAGGCATGTCTCACACATCGACCAAAGCAAAAACCACCACAAAGGTGCCTGGCCCCTTTGTGGTGGAAATGACGTTTGCCCAGATAAAACCTGCCAAATTAACCTGTCTTTTTTGGCTGGTTTTAGGCCAGATAATCCTGAATAAGGTCACAGATAGCTCGAGCGTCGTTGATGTTGATGGCTCGGGTCGCGAAGCCGGCGTCGAAGGCCTGACGCGCCAGGGCCTCGTTGCAGGCAAGGGCCAGCGTACGGCCGTCGACCAGGTCGAGCGAGCTCTTGCCGCGCAGACGGTCGACACCGGAGCGCGCGACCACGATATTGTCGAAGCCCTCGGTCTTGTAGCCCTCGATGATCACCACGTCGACATCGTTGTAGCGCGACAGCAGCTCGCGCGCGGGCATCTCGTCCTCCTCACGTGTGTCGGCGTACTCCGCCCAGCGCGTGGCGCAGATGAGGCCCACGTGCTTGGAGCCGGCCTGGTGATGGCGCCAGGTGTCCTTAGCGGGCACGTCGATATCAAAGCCGTGGTGCCCGTGATGCTTGAGCGAACCCACGCGCAGGCCGCGGCGGGTGAGCTCGGCGATAACCTTCTCGACGAGCGTGGTCTTGCCCGAGTTTTGGTAGCCGATAAACGCGATCGCGGGGACGGCCGGTGCCGGAGCTGCGGGCGCGACGGCGACGGGTGCGCTCGTGGGCGCGGCACCGTCAGCGGCCACGGCCTCAACGGCAGCGGCCTGACGCTCGGCGCGGTCCCACACGCCCGAGCGGCCGCCCTCCTTGTGCAGCAGGCGCACGTCGACGATCTCCATGCCGCGATCGACGGCTTTGCACATGTCGTAGATCGTTAGGCACGCGGCGCTCGCGCCGGTCAGGGCCTCCATCTCGATACCCGTCTTACCCGTCACGCCCGCCGTGACCAGCACGTGAAAGCCAACCTGCCCGTCCGCGCGCGCCGGCGCCCAGCCCTCGGGCACGTCCTCGACAGGCGTCCCCGCCGGAGCGATGGGCGCAATGTCGCACTTGCTCTTGGTAATGAGCAGCGGATGGCACATGGGGATGATGTCGCTCGTGCGTTTGATGGCCATGATGCCCGCCACACGCGCGCAAGCAAGCACGTCGCCCTTTTTGGCGCGGTCCTGCAGCACCATGGCCTGCGTCTCGGGGTGCATGAGGATGGTGCCCTCGGCGATGGCAATGCGATGGGTCTCGGCCTTGTCGGACACGTCGACCATGCGCACCTCGCCCTTGGCGTCCACGTGCGTCAGCTCGTCGCGACGGGCGTCGCGGGCGGGCTCGGCGGCAGCACTGGCAGACGGCTGCGCGGACGCGTCGGCGTTGCTGTCAGTAGCCGTGACTTTGTGGGCAGACATCGCGGCCCTGCGAGCGGCCTTGGTGGCATCGGCGTACCTGCTCTTGGCCATATGATCATCCTCCGATTTGGGACATAAATCGTTGCGTGCCCTCAATTATCGCGTGTTCCTGCGGTTTGTGGGCCACGGCATCGCGCCAAATCGAAAGTACCTGCATATCATCACCACGGCGCAGCGCCTCACGCACCGAATACTCGGCATCGCTGAACAGGCACGGACGCACGTTGCCATCGGCCGTCAGGCGCAGACGGTTGCAGTTCGCGCAAAAATGATTGGACATGGCGCTGATAAAGCCGACCGTTCCCGCCGCGCCCGGAAAGTGCCAATAGCGCGCAGGACCCGCGCCGGCAGGAGCGTCGTTGATGTCGAGCGGTTCAAGCTCGCCCAGACCCACCGCGGTGGCCCCGGCATTGATGCGCGCCCGCAGCTCGTCACTCGGCACGGTATCGCTCGCGTCCCACAGCTCGGGATTGAGCGCGGGCGCATGCGGGTCCACAGCGCAATGCGAGCTGGTGCGCTCGTCGCCGATGGGCATGTATTCGATAAAGCGCAGGTGGATAGGGCGGTCGACGGTCAGCCGTGCGAGGGCCGCCACATCCTGGTTGAGCCGGCGCACAACAACGCAGTTGACCTTAACGGGCTCAAAGCCCCAAGCCAGCGCCGCGTCGATACCAGCCATGGTCTGTTCGAGCCGGCCTAGGCGCGTAATCTTTCCAAACAGCTCGGGGTCGAGTGTGTCGAGCGAGATGTTGACGCGGTTAAGCCCGGCATCTTTGAGCTGCGGTGCCAGCTTGGGCAGCAGGGCGCCATTGGTGGTAAGCGAGATGTCCTCGATCTGCGGAATCGCGCGAATGTCGCGAATGAGCGGGATGATACGGCGGCTGACCAGCGGCTCGCCACCCGTCAGGCGCACGCGGCGAATGCCCTCCCCCGCCACCAAGCGCACAAAGCGGGCGATTTCCTCGGCGCTGAGTAGCTCGTCGTGCGCGCGGGGCGCCACGCCATCGGCCGGCATGCAGTAAATGCAGCGGAAATTGCACTTGTCGGTAACGGCAATGCGCAGGTAGTTGATATCGCGGCCAAAGCCGTCATGTTGCACGTGCCCGTCCACGCAGCCCTCCCCTCACGCGGCGTTTTATTCTTCGGAAAACATAATACCCCACGAGAGAATCATGCCGACACCCGTACGACAGGACAGGTCGCTTTGAGCAAGACCGGCTTCCCAAGCCCATCCTCAGCACAGACCATCACAACATTCGATGCTTTTCCCGTTATTGGCAAAAAACGTCGAATGTTGTGATTGTTAGCCTGCCCACGGCACCCCGTAGAGGGACCAAAGCGCCCCTAAAGGCCGCCGTCCCAGTGCCGAATCACGAATTCTCGCAGATCGTTCTGCCGTTTCTGGAACGCTTCGCTTCGGTCGCACTTAAGGCCCATAGCGAGCGCGATGGCGTTCATCGCCCGGTGCAATTGCAGCTGATGGGCAAACTGAGTCCCGGTGAGGACGATCATCCTAAAGCCCAGCGCGCTCAGCACGGTCATACGCTCCGCGTCCGACGCGCTGCGCTGTTTATCAAGATGGTCCGAGCCGTTGTATTCAATCCCCGTACCGCTCGCAGGCGCATATACGTCGATCTCGAAATATCCGGCCTTTGCGAGATACTTGAACTCGTTGGGAACATCGACTCTATGGTTGAGCTCGATCTTGGCGTATCCCAGCCCTCCCTGGGAACGTTTTGCTACGACCATGATTGCGGTGGCCGTCTCCATGGGCGACCGCGCGCCATCGTGCACGCGCTTGAGCACGCTGGCCGCGCGTGCAGCCCCCTGACGAGATCGGTTCTCGTTGCAATAAGCAATCAAGTCGGCAACGGTATACCTCTGCCCCATCTCGATATAATCGCCTGTCGACAGATGATTCAAATGGTATCGGGCGCAGATTTCGTAGCCATATTCCAGCTGCTCGGGCTCGCTCATCCACGAACCCGCCTGGACAAAGCACATGGCTTCATCAACCACTAGAAGGCCCTCTGCCACCTCGATAAGATGGCCTGGAGGTACCGGCGCCCCAAACACGTGGCACCTAAATCCAGCCGGCGTCGAGCGCTCAAAATCGAAGTTGACGAGCGTGTCGATATGATCGAGCTCTTCTCGTGGAATACCAAGCGAAACCAGATAGTCAGTAACAATCCCGACAGCCGTTGAAGCCCTCAGCCCCTTGGCATCGAGTCCCAATTTGGGCAGGCTCGCGGTCGGCTCCGCCTCGTTAGCAAGCGAGTCCTCATCGTATAGGCTGCTTGCTCGCGAGAGCGGCTCGGACGGGCGCGCCACGTTGTGGTATAGCCAGGCAGTCTTATGGGACAGGACAATCGGCAGGTCCATGAGCCCTCCAATGGAGTCGGATAACCAACCTTATTCCCCTGCCCACGGGTCCGCACACCTTCGTGCGCAAGAAAGCGATTCCACCCGGTCGAGTGGCAGAAAAACCATCACAACATTCGATGCTTTTCCCGATTTTGGCAAAAACGTCGAATGTTGTGATGGTTTGAGGCGAGGTGAGGCGCACGGAGGGATCAAAGCATCGTGCTCGGAGCGTGACTTTTTTCACCCCACTGCCAACACAAACCTTGACTCTACAATCGTTGTAGGGTTTTCACTAAACTGGTACCTAAACGAACCAAGCCAGAAAGTACCCTGCCCATGGAACACGACCTCACACGCGGCAATGTCCTTAAGACCATCGCGGTCTTTGCCCTGCCTTATATGCTCTCGTACTTTTTGCAGATGCTCTACGGCATGGCCGACCTGTACATGATGGGGCAGTTTAGCGGCGCCGCCGGCATCACCGCCGTGGGCAATGGCGCGCAGACGCTCTATATCATTACCGTGACGCTCGTGGGCCTGGCCATGGGAACGACGGTCATCGTCGGCCATGCCGTGGGCTCGCGCCGCTTTGACCGCGCCGAGACCGCCATCGGCAATACTATCACGCTGTTTATGGGCGTCTCGGTGGTACTGGCCGTCATCTTGTTTGCACTATGCCCGCAGGTTGTGGCGCTCATTGGCACGCCGCCCGAGGCGGTCGAAGGCACCGCCGCCTACCTGCATATCTGCTTTGTCGGCATTCCGTTTATCGCCGCATACAACATTCTTTCGGCCATCTTTCGCGGGCTGGGCGATTCGCGCTCGCCTATGTACGTGATTGGCGTGGCATGCATCATCAACATCGCACTCGACTTTCTATTTATCGGCCACATGGGGCTCGGCCCCGTGGGCGCGGCGCTCGGCACGGTGACCGCGCAGACGGCCAGCGTTGCCCTCGCACTCGTGTGGCTTAAGAGCCGCCGCACGAACATCCATGTTAAGCGCAGCGACCTGCGCCCCCAGCCCGAGGTGCTCGGCAGCATCCTTAAAATCGGCGTGCCCGTGGCCGTGCAGGACGGCTGCATCCAGGTGGCGTTTATGTTCATCACCGTCATCGCCAACCATCGCGGCCTGGTCGACGCCGCCGCCGTGGGCTTGGTCGAGAAGATGATCAGCTTTTTGTTCATTGTGCCGAGTTCCATGGGTGCCACCGTCAGCGCGCTCACGGCGCAAAACGCCGGCGCGGGCAAGGGTGACCGCGCACGTCAGGTACTCAAGGACGCCATGACGATCTCGGTGGTGTACGGCTGCCTGATCACGGCGCTGATGTGGCTGGTGGCACCGGCGTTTATCGGCTTTTTTGCCAAGGACGCCGCAGTGGTCGCGGCCGGCACCGGCTACATGCGCAGCTACATTTTCGACGCGATCTTTGCCGGCATCCACATTTGCTTTAGTGGCTTTTTCGCTGCATATGGCAAGAGCTACATCGGCTTTGCGCACAACGTGCTGGCCGTGGCGCTCATTCGCGTGCCCGGTGCGTGGCTGCTGTCGAATGCCTATTCCGATACATTGTTTCCCATGGGCATCGCTTCGCCGTGCGGGTCAATTCTGTCGGCAGTCATTTGCGTGATGGCATTTACCGTACTCAACCGCCGCGGGGCTTTTGACAAGCTGATGGCGTAGAGGATCGTTTGCGTCGTACGACCTCGGCGCCCCTTCCCCGTCCATTGAAAGGAGCGGCGCCATGACCGACTCGCCAACTGAACATACCGAGGGTCTGCTCCGCATTGGCGAGGTGGCGCGCTTGTTTAACCTAAGCGTGGGCACGTTGCGCCATTACGAGCAGATGGGCTTGCTGGACCCGGCACACATCGATCCGGCGAGTGGGTACCGCTACTACGGATCGCGGCAGCTCTCCACTCTCAACACCATCAGCCACCTGCGTGTTCTCGACTTGCCGCTCGCGCTAATCCGTGAGTTTGTGACCACGCGCGACGTGAACCTTATGCAGCGGCAGCTGGCTCAGCAGCAGGAGCTCATCGAGCGCAAGCGCCGCGAGCTGGAGCGCGTGTCGCGCAAGATCGACAACCGGCTTGCCCTGCTTCACAATGCCCTGAACACCGAGCTCGATACCATTTGCGCAATCGATGCGCCCGAGCTTCGCTGCGCCGTATTGCGCGAACGCGTCAAGCCTACCGACGCCTATGCGCTGGAGTGGCAGATTCGTCAGCTGCAGAAGGGCCAGCACGAGACCTTTGTCTTTCTGGGCAACTTGGGCGTTGGGATTAGCGCCGAGCGCCTCGCCGCCGGCGACTTTGATGGCTACGACGAGGTCTTTTTGCTGCTCGATGACACCGATGATTACGTGGGCGACCTCGAGACGCGACCCGCCGCGCGCTGCCTGACCATTAGCTTTCGCGGCACGCACGGGCAAGCAACCCCACGCTATGAGCAGCTGCTCAGCTATATGCGCGAGCGCAACCTGACACCCGCCGGTCCCTCGCGCGAGATCGCCCTGATCGACGACATCATCAGCGACGACCCGGGGGCGTATGTGACGAGGATCGCGATACCGGTCCGCTAATCACTACCATTTATCGAGCAATTCCATCCATTTACCTTAATCCGAATTAGATTGTATTATGTAGCAAATAAAATGACAGCATATTGCCCCCCCATAGGCAGGAGACATTATGCCCAGAGTTCAATCACGTCGCTCGTTTCTTCTCGGCCTAGCCTCGATCATCGGCTTATCCGCGTCACGCCCAACAAGAGTATTCGCTGCCGACTCAAACTCATCCGTCGCTTTTACATCAGACCTAGCACAAGACTACGCGCTTTCCCTGTTGCCCATCGTCGACGGATCCGCGAACTTAGAGATCGAGCAAATCGTTCCCGTATGCCAACAAATCGGCCTTATCTGTGGCTATGAAATCAGTGTCACAAGGGAAGGAAGCCCCTACGGTTATTTAATACTTGACGCATCATATCCTGGGCTTCTGAAGGAGATAACCCTCGGCGATACCATTCTTCCGATTTCAGCTTCTCTATCAAACGCCATTTCAACTTATTCCGGCCAACAGGCCACAAACCCAACCGTACTAATTTCGTACAACGATATTGAATATGGAACTTTGGTGCCAGGAACTAGAGACTGTGTAACCAACTATAACAATATACGGTCTGTCCCAATTGTCACCGAAAAGGGTATAGCACCTCAAAGCAATAACCCAACTTCATGGGATGCAGTCATTATCAATGAAGATGACTTGATGTTGCATTTCCAAATAGACGATTTAAACGGAATACCGTTCCGAGGAGTCTCGGAATCATTAGTTGAAGCCCGCACTAATAAGTATGCATGCGTCGTTTCTGCCTTGTACGCTGTATCAATGCATTACGGTCTCACCAGTTCAAACGCTAATCAATTTAATCCCGATTATTATAAAGAAATATGGAACGTCACTGGCACAACAACGTATAAGACCAATGATCAGGGCGTCGAGTACGGAAGCACGATCATCCCAGATGGAATTGTTCCGTTTAAAAGTCTTGCCGCTCAAAAGGGTAGAGCACTTAATACTCAATTTTTCGGTTATCAGCCTCAATTCGCTCAGTACAGAGCAACTATCGATCAAGGGAATATCGGCTTGTATCATATGTGGATCAACAGCCGAAACAGTGAAGGATCCGTCGAGCTATCAGGTCATACAGTCACGGTAACTGGCTATTTTACTGGGCATAATGGAAGCTCTGGCATCGAACTGCAGTGGCTCGAAGTATTCGACGGATGGAACACTTATCCCCGAGCGATTAACTATGCAACGCCCAATATGGTCAAATTGAACGGAACAGTCTTTTGGTAGACCGGATGGCACCATCAAAATGCTATGGCACCACGGCCTTTGCCCTGGTTACGATATTGGTGATTTTCGCTATGTTTGCATCCGTTTCTTCATGCACAGATAGAGCCCGCTATAGCGGAGGAGATGATTACCTTGTCTTTGGAGCCGGCAGCGTTCATTCTATTGAGGGAACGGAACTCGTAATCCAAACAGACAACAGTCCCCGCTACACCGACGCTGGAAAGCAAACCCGGATTACATTCCCCTCATCTGGCCGAATCAAAGACAAGCTTTCCCAAATCAAAGTTGGGACAAGAGTTTCCTACTCACGCTTTGAGTCGGTAGACGCATCTGGATCATACGAGGGAAACGATATCGAAATTGAACAGGCAAACACTATAAGGAGATGTTGAGGAACTGAGCCTCTGCGCAGTTCCTCAACAAATCATTATGCCTCCGGGACCCTACCCGTCGCCAAAATCTGTTCAAGTGCCGCCTCATCCAACACGGGCACACCCAGCTGCTCGGCCTTGGTGAGCTTTGAGCCCGCTTTGGGGCCGGCGACCAGATAGCTCGTCTTCTTTGACACGCTGCCCGAAACCTTGGCGCCAAGCACCTTGAGTGCCGCGCCCGCCTCGTCGCGCGTGCGGTTGACGAGCGTGCCGGTGAGCACGAAGGTCAGACCCGCGAGTGGCTGTGCGTCGGCGAGCTCGCCCGCCACGCCAGCGTCGGCTGCGGCTTGCGCGTGCGCGGCGCCCAAGTCGACCTCGAGCGACAGGCCCGCCTGGCGCAGGTGCTCCAGCACGGCAAGGTTCTCGGGCACGGCCAGGAACTGCTTGACGCTCGCCGCAATCTTGGGACCGATGCCCTCGCACTCGGCAATATCCTCTTCGCTCGCCAAGATGAGCTTGTCAATCGACAGGAATCGCTCGGCGATAACCTCGCCCACGCTCTTGCCCACGTGGCGGATGCCCAGGGCAAACAGCACGCGACCGAGCGGCTGGCTCTTGGACTTGTTGAGCTCGGCGACGATCTTTTCGGCCGTCTTGAGGCCTACCGGAATGGGGTCGCCCTTCTTGACGCCCTTTTTGCTGTTGGAGCTGGCATAGGTGCGGCCCGTGTCCAGTCCGGCGATGTCGTCGACCGTGAGCTGGTAGAAGTCCGCGACATCGCGGATCAGGCCGGCGGCGATCATCTTGTCGACGATCTCGTCGCCCAGGCCGTCGACGTCCATGCAGCCGCGACTCACCCAATGGAGCAGGCGCTCCTTGAGCTGTGCGGGGCAGTCGATGGACACGCAACGGTAGGCGACCTCGCCAGCCTCGTGGACCACGGGGCTGCCGCACACGGGGCAGACCTCGGGCATCTGCCAGTCGACCGAATCGGCCGGGCGCTTGTCGAGCACCGGGCCCACGACCTCGGGGATTACGTCGCCTGCCTTGTGCACGATGATAGTGTCGCCCTCGCGCACGTTTTTTCGGCGGATCTCGTCGATGTTGTGCAGCGTGGCGCGCGCGATGGTGGAGCCGGCGACCGTCACCGGGTCGAACTCGGCGACCGGCGTGAGCACACCGGTGCGGCCCACCTGGATGCGAATTTCGCGCAGGATGGTCTGCTTTTCCTCGGGCGGAAACTTAAAGGCGATGGCCCAGCGCGGTGCGCGGGCGGTAAAGCCCAGGTCGAGCTGCTGCTGAAAGCTGTCGACCTTTACGACCACGCCGTCGATGTCGTAGTCCAGATCGCCGCGGTGCTCGAGCGCCTGGGCGCAGAACTCGTGAACCTCGGCCGGCGTGGCGCAGCGTGCCACATTGGGGTTGACGCTAAAACCGGCGCTGCGCAGCCAGTCAAGAAACTCGCGCTGGCTGTGGACATGCAGTGGGTCAGTATCGGCGATGGCATAGATAAAGGTGGCAAGATCGCGGCGCGCCGTGATCTTGGGATCTTTTTGGCGCAGGCTGCCGGCGGCGGCGTTGCGCGGGTTGGCGAAGGGGTCGCGTCCCTCGGCATCGGCCTCTTCATTCAGGCGGACAAAGCTACCCTTGGGCATATAGACCTCGCCGCGTACCTCGATGGTGCGCTCGCGGTCGGCGCCCATGTGGGCGAGCGCCGGCTCGGACAGGTGCATGGGCACGTCCTTGATGGTTCGCACGTTGAGCGACACGTCCTCGCCCGTGGTGCCGTCGCCGCGCGTGGCCGCGCGCACAAAGGTGCCGTTTTGGTAGGTAAGCGCCACGCCCAGGCCGTCGATCTTAAGCTCGCAGGTATAGGTAACGCTGCCGGCACCGAGGGCATCCTCAGTGCGCTGGAGCCATGCGTCGAGCTCATCCAGATCCATGGCATCGTCCATGGAATACATGCGCGCCATGTGCGTGACCGGCGTAAACTGCTCGCTCACATAACCGCCCACGCGCTGGGTATAGCTGTCGGACGTCACCAGGTCTGGGTAGGTGGCCTCGATTTCCTGCAGTTCAACGAGCATTTTGTCAAAGGCGGCGTCCGTGATCTCGGGCGCATCGAGCATGTAGTAGCGATAGGCGTGGTAATCGAGCTCGTGGCGCAGCTCGGCCGCGCGCGCTGCCGCCCGGGCATGGGCGTCGGTCGGTGCGGCGGCATCCGCGCTCGCGGGCGTTTCGGTATCGATGTCCACGCCGTCACCAAACAGGCTCGATTGCTCCATAGCGGCACTCCTTCGCTCGATTTCAAACGGATACAAGAGTACCACCGGTCGCAACGGGGTCGAATAGCGGTCTCAAACCGCACCGAATCGGCAGCCGCCAGACCGGGGTGGACAGCTAGTTCAGATACGTATAATTCTGCGAGCCTGGTCGTGTTCAGACGTCATCATTCCAGCCAATTTGGCCGCCCCGGGGGCTGCACGACCGACTCGTTCCCCCTTCTAGACTCCCATCCGAACCCCTTCCCCATCCCAAAACAGCTCAAAACGCATGCTGAACCGCCTCGGATTTATACGTATCTGAACTAACTGTCCAGGCTCACCCAGAATCGAGCAACTTCATATGCTCCTTTTTTAACTCAATTTATCGCAGTTAATATTTTATATTGTGTTTGCAATATATTTTGGTATTATCAACGTGAGGTGATTGAAATGAAGAATCAGTCCAAACGTTTCCTAACCATCCTCGTCCCCCTTGTCCTTATAGCAGCCGCTTTGCTCGGCTTTTTCTGGAAGGACATTCCCTTTTCGAAAGACCTTTCCTTGCGGGGCGAAGTCGTTGCTGTGTATCACCCTTCCGCCAGCGGGGCAAGCGAAGGCCGCTTCGTTATCGCAAGCGAGCAATTCCAATCCGCACCGCTGCACCTCAACTTCAAAATCGATTCAACCATCCCCATTAAGGATCAGGATGGTAAGAAGGCAGAAGTCGGAGCCATCAAAGAAGGTGTCTACGTTGACGTAACCTGCACCGTCAACACCAGCAGCGATCCCGATCCCACAAAGCTGCCCGCCCTCATAACGCCAACAGCCATCATGATTACGCAAAAGGAATAGCTCGATGTCAGAAAGGAGTTTAAAAAATAATCACCAGACAGTTAGGAGCCAATGATTAAAAAGGTTGCTTATTTACTCGCCGTCTGCCTTGTTGGGTTATCGTGCATGACCGCGCAGCCCGCCTTCGCAGCAGAAACCCATTCCTCTATCATTTCACCAGTTGCCGAAAGTCGTTCAATCTACACCGCCGAAACCACCCTCGCCTATTCGAACGGCGTCAGGCTCCATGTTACTTACACTGTTAACGATACCTATGGAACGATAACAGGCATCAAATCCATAAAGAACTGGACCTCCAATTCTCGAGTAAGCAACATCAGCTGGACTTATAGATACGGACTCAGCAACGGAAGCGTCGTCGTAACTGTTACTTACTATTACAACGGCAGTTGGCATTCTGAAGCAAGAACTATCTATGCTTAGGATTTTTTGGCTGCGGCATTGCCGCAGCCTTTTTGGGGTTAATTATGGAAAGCTCAGATAAACGATGCTGTTTTAGCAATGTGATGTTGCTCGCCACTTTGTCTGTCGCAGCAATCATGGCGGCCTTCTCAGCGTTCAGCGTTGCCAACGAGGCGCGGGAGGTGCTCTTTGCACCCACTCCCTTCTATATTAATGGTGAGTCCATTCCGAGCGCCGTCCTTACCGCACTTGCCATCCGCGATGTTCTGGCCCTGGCGCTCTCAATCGCATGCCTGATTGTCTACTTGAACTTCTGCTTTGACGTCGTCAGTACTCAGTCGATATTCACGCGAAAACAATGCCGGCGTTTTCTGGTTGTTGGGCTTCTGCTGCTCATTTCTTCAATTGTCTCGATTACCTTCGATAACCTGTGTGCCGTCCAGCTCCCCAACGACGTCAGTATTACTGCAATTGGTATCTTTGGTTTTAACGCTTGGACACTGGTTCTCGCTTTGTTTGCGCTATCCCTTTCGGCTATCTTTGAGTACGGGCGACTCTTGCAGTCGGACGTTGACGCCATTATTTAGAAGGAGGGCAGCATGCCAATCGTCATGAGACTCGATCGCGTCATGGCGGATCGCAAAATGTCCTCTCAAGAACTTGCCGACATTATCGGCATCTCGCCCGTTAACGTTTCGCGCATTAAAACGGGGCGGCTCAAGGGCATTCGCTTTTCGACGTTGACCGCGATGTGCGAGGCACTTCACTGCAAACCTGGCGACATCATTGACTGGATGTCAGACGAAGAGTACATCGAGGCATTTGGAAGCCTTCCCAGCGACGAAGACTAACCAAAATGATCCGTTTTCCTCCATCCCCAACGGATCGATGAGAAAAGAGGGGGCTGTCCCGCATTGACGGGACAGCCCCCTCTGGCATCGGTATGTGCGGCTCGTTAGTAGCCCTGGCCGTAGCCCTGGCCCTGCTGGCCCAGCAGCTCCTCCAGATACTGGCGCAACTGCTCGTCAGTAATGCCGCCGTTGCCGGTGTCGGTCGCGCTGTCGTCCTGTTGCTGGTTCTGCAGCTCCTCGTCGGAGCCCAGCTCAACGGTGACCTTCTTCTCGTCCTTGCCGCGCACGAGCGTGATCTCGACCTTCTCGCCCACCTCGTGGCTGCGCAGCGCGATGATCAGGCCATCGGCGCTCGTAATCTCGTCGACGCCCAGTTTGGTAATGACATCGCCCTCTTGGATGCCAGCCTTGGCGGCGGGACCATCCTCGACGACACTTGCCACATACGCGCCGCTATCGGTGCTCAGCTTGTTGGTGCGAGCGTTAAGCGCATTGACGCTCGAAAGCGTAGCGCCCATGTACGGATGCACCGGCGTCTTGCCGTCGATAATCTGGTCGGCAATGTTCTTGGCATAGTTGACCGGAATGGCAAAGCCCACGCCCGAGCTGGAGCCCGAGTAGCTCTCGATGAGCGAGTTGATGCCCACGAGTTCGCCGTTGTCGTTGACGAGCGCGCCACCGGAGTTGCCCGGGTTGATGGCGGCATCGGTCTGAATCATGTTGGCATAGATGGTATTGCCGCTGGTAGAGCTCATGGCCGTGGAGCGATAGAGCGCCGAGACGATACCCGTGGAGACAGACTGCTCGTTGCCGAACGGCGAGCCGATCGCCATGACCCACTCGCCCACGTTGAGCTTGGAGGAGTCACCGATCTCGATCGGCGTGAGCTTTGAGGCGTCAGCATCCTTGAGTTTGATGACGGCCAGGTCGCTCGAGGCATCGTTGCCCACGAACTCGGCCTCGTACGTGGTTCCGTCGTCCATGGTAACCACGTACTGGTCATAGCCATCGACCACGTGGTTGTTGGTGAGGATGTGGCCCTCGGTATCGAGCACCACGCCCGAGCCGACGCTGCCCGAGCTGTCCGACTCGTCGGCAGACTGCGAAAGCGAGCCATTCTGGCTACCGCTCGAAGCGGCGGTGATGGAAACGACGGAGGGCAACGCCTTGGCAGAGACGGCCTCGGCCAGCGTGGTATCCTCGGAGTCGATGGTGATCTTTTGCGCCGATGAACCCGAAGCACCCGCCGTCACGGCGTTCCTGCCGCCGCCGATATCGAGCGTGCCGCTCATAATGAGCGCGATGACCAGCAGGGCGCCACAGGCACAGCCGGCAAGCGCCGTAATAAAGATCGGCAGTTTTTTGGTCTTGGTCTTGACCACCGTGTGCTTGTTTACAACCTGCTGGCCGCCCAGCGGCTTGCCGGTCTGCGTGTCGTAGGCTTGCACGTAGGGAATGTTGCCGTCGGCAGGCGTCGACTCCACCTGTACGCGCGGCTGCTGCTGAGTATCGCCGGCATTGCCCGGATCCTGGGGGAGCTGGGAATCGTTCTCGCTCATAGCTGCAATCCTTTCGTCAAATAACCAAAGGCCCGCCAAACATGTGGCGGGCCATCATTGTTCACGTTGAGTTGTACCCCAATATGCGGGCGAACGTGTATGAGAACGCAATCTTTTAGGAAGGCTTAAGTTCTGCTGCAAACTCGAGAGGAATCCACGCATGCGGCAAAACCACCACAAAGTTGCCTGTCCCCTTTGCGGTGAAAAGCTAGTCCTTAAACAGATAACCCACGCCGCGGACGGTGGTGATATGAGCCGCGATCTGCGGACCCACCTTGGAGCGGATGCGTCGGATGTGCACGTCGACGGTGCGCGTGCCGCCGCAGTACTCAAAGCCCCACACGCGGTGCAGCAGCACCTCGCGGCTGTAGGCGCGGTTGGGGTGCGTCGCCAAAAAGCTCAACAGCGAGTACTCCATCAGCGTCAGATCGATGGGCTCATCATCGAGCGTCACCTGGTAGGTGGCCAGGTTGATCTCGAGGTTGTCGATGTTGAGCACATCGTCGGCGGCGACGGTCTCCTCCTCGCCCATCAGGCGCTGTGCGCGAGCCTTGAGCTCGTTGGGCGTCGCCGTGGGGCATACAAAGTCGGCATGCGCGTGATTCGGCAGGCGCAGGGTGCCGAGCGCCTCGTCGTCGACAATCACCAACATGGGGACGCCGCCGCGATCGTCAAGCCACTTGGCAATCTGATCGATGCGGTCGCTGCGGATGCCGTCGGAATCGAGGATCAGCAGGTCAAAGTCGTGCGCCGCAGTCGGCGAATCGGGGGTAGCCAGGCTCACCTCGACACCCAGGGTGGTCGTCAAGCTGCGGGCAAACTCGTGGAAGCGCGTCGTGCGCGCCATGAACAGGGCACTCTTTTCGGACATATCGGCCTCCAAGGAAATGAGCTCAATCGTACTGGAACAAGCCAGCGTGATTAGGAGTTCGCCAGGTAGTGCTTGATCTCCCACTCGGTGATCGTGGACTCAAACTTATGCCATTCGTCGCGCTTCTTTTTGAGGAAGAAGCTGTGGATGTGCTCGCCGAGGGCATCCTTCATAAACTGCGAGTCCTCAAACACGTCGAGCGCCTCTTTGAGCGAGCGCGGCAGCGGCGTATAGCCGGCCTCAACCATCTGACGGTCGGTAAGCTTGAGTGTCTCGGCCGTGGCCTCGGGCGGGAGCTCCAGCTTGCGCTCGATGCCGTCCAGACCAGCCGCCAGCGTGACGGCGTTGACCAGGTACGGGTTGGCCATGGGATCGGGACTGCGCAGCTCGATGCGCGTGGACAGCTGCTTGCCGGGCTTGTAGACCGGAATGCGGACCATACTCGCGCGGTTGCGCAGGCCCCACGTGGCGTACTGCGGCACGGAGTCGCCGCCCGTGGTAATGCGCTTGTACGAGTTGACCGTGGGGTTGGTGATGGCGCTGATCTCGCGCGCGTGCGCCAGGATGCCGGCCATGTAGTGCTTGGCGATATCGGAGAGGTGGTACTTCTCGTCGTCCTCGCCCCAAAAGACGTTGTTGCCGTCGTGGTCGAATAGCGACTGGCACAGGAACATAGCGCTGCCGTCCTCGCCCGCCAACGGCTTGGGCATAAAGGAGGCGTGGCAACCGCTCTCGTAAGCCTGCTGCTTAATGATGAGCTTGGCCGTAGTGATGGCGTCGGACATGCTCAGGGCCTCGGCGTGGCGCAGGCTCATGCCATGCTGCGAGCGGCCGGCGGCGTGGAAGGTGTACTCCACGGGCACGGACATCTTCTCGAGCGTGAGGACCGTGTTGCGGCGCAGGTCGCGAGCGGCATCGCTCACCGAAAGATCGAAGTAGCCCACGTTGTCGAGCGGCTCGGGGGTGTGTTCGTCGGGGAAGTAGTAATACTCCAGCTCAGCGCCCACGTTGAGCAGATAGCCGGCCTTCTCGGCCCTGTAGAACATGCGGCGCAGGGCATCGCGCGGGTCGCCGGCAAACGGCTTGCGATCGGGAGTGCACACGTCGCAGAACACGCGGGCGACGCCGTTATGGCTCGGGCGCCACGGCAGAATCTGGAAGGTCGAAGCATCGGGAAACGCCAGCATGTCGGCTTCCTCGGGCGTGGCAAAGCCCTCGATGGCGGAGCCGTCAAAGCCAATACCCTCCTCAAAAGCGACCTCGAGGTCCTCGGGGCTAATGGCAAAGTTCTTGAGGCGGCCGAGAATATCGACAAACCACAGACGCACAAAGCGGATGTCACGCTGCTCTACGGAGCGGAGTACGTAATCGATGTTCTGCTGGTTCATGTCGCTCCCCTTTCTTTCGGGCGGGTTTCGACTGATCTATATCGCAGATACTATCGCAGAAAAATGTTTCCGCAGGGTTAAAGCGTATCAAGCGCTCAAAAAACGTGCGCGAACAGGCAGTTGTGAACGAGCGGCTAGCGTTCAGATTCGGAGACAATTTGTCTACAGGCTCGTTCCAGCGTAGGGAACTCCATCGTCACTGCATCCCAAACAACCGAGCGGTCGACATTGCCGTAATCATGCGCAAGATAATTTCTCATGCCGATAATTCCACGCCATTCGATTTCGGGATGAAGCCGCTGCGAGCGTTCCGACAATTTGCCCGCTTCTTCCGTTACCCTAAGCGCACACATCAAAAGGGAGTCCGCCAACGCCCTCGTCCGCACGTCATTCGCATGCAGAAACTGGTCCTCGGTGATATCAAAAACCTTGATGCGCTCGTTCGTTTCAGAAATGGCATCCAAAACCTCTTGGGCGCGAAGGCTGTCTGACTTACGCGCGATCATAAAGGATCACTCCTTCGCGCTCGATTACCGCGGCAAGATCGTCATCAAGATGATCACTAGAGACGAGATCAACCTGCCTCCCGGTTTCTTTGCGCACCGCCTCACCAAATGCCGACAGCGCGAAAAGACCAAAGCCCCGCTCGCGATCGACTTCGAGGCGCAAGTCAATATCACTATCGGCATGCGCCTCGCCACGGGCATACGAACCAAAAAGAATCACGGTTTTGATGGCGGGAATCGAGCTGGCCGCCTCGCGGACGGCGGACTCAATCTGGGCAGTATCCAAAATGCCCGCCGCGGCGCTTTCGCTCGCAGAGCTTTTACCGAGTGAAGGAACAAACGGCAGAGAGCGTTCGCGCAGCATCTGCCTCATAAACATATTGACCGCAACAGACGAAGTCATGCCAAGCTCTTCGCACAGCTCGGCAAATGAGTCTTTAATTGACGAGTCCACTCGCACACTCAGCACAGACGCAGCCATGGATACCTCCTGTATGACATTGTCTATATATTATCACACAGACTAGCGCGAGGTCGAAGCGCGGTGTTCGATGTGACCGGGAACCTCGATGCGTTTGGGCGCCAGCTTTGCGGCCTCGCCCACCGTGGTGGTGACGACGTCAATGCGCTCGGACAGGCGCTCGACCACGCGCTCGGCAATGGTAAGGGTGTCCTGCGCGGCCGTTGTCACACCGCCAAAGAGCACGTGGTTCCAGGGGTAGTCGTCAAACGTCGCGATTTTGAGCCCCGCCGGCAGCGAGGGACCAAGCTGCGCCAGCGCCTCGGTCAGACGCAGGAAAACCAGGCCGTTGACGGCGATAAGGCCGAGCCTTTTGCCCGCGTAGTCGCGGATGGTCTTGTCCAAACGGCCAACGCCCGTGGCGCCACCGTCGGCCAGGGTGACGACCTCGCCCGCAAGGCCGCGGCGCGAAAGCTCGTCGGCAAAGGCCTCGGCGCGCTCTCGACGCACGGGGCTATCGTCGCTTGCCTCGGTGAGCAGGCACAGACGCTCGCTGCCCGCAGCTGCCAAGGCGTCTACCAAGCCGGCGACCAGCTCACGGTTGTTAGATGTCACCAGGTCAACACCGCCGTCGGCAACGTCGCGGTCGAGCAGCACGACGGGCAGACGTCCCGCTGCCGCGGCGATCGCCTCGTCATTGCCTCCGCAGGTGTTGACGACCAGGCCGTCCACGCCGGCATCGATAAGTCTGGTGAGCGACTCCGCTTCCTTAGCGGGGTCGTTGCCGCTAATGGCCGTCATGAGCGAGCAGCCGCGCGCCGCGGCGCTGGCGGAAAGGCCCTCGAGCATGGCGCTCGAGAACGGGTTGGCGATGTCAGCCAGAATCACACCGATGAGGTTCGTACGCGAGCTGCGCAGATTGCGCGCGGCGGTACGTGGGCGATAGCCGGTGCGCTCGATAACTGCCGCGATGCGAGCACGGGTCTCCTCGGTCATTTGCCCGGGGCGGTTGTTGAGATAGCGCGAGACCGTGGCCGGGCTCACGCCCGCCTCGACGGCAATGTCCTTGATTCTCATCTGCGCCATAGCGCACCCCGTTTCCCAATGTCGGCAGTCTGAGCCATTTTAGGCATTTTTTAAAAATCTCGGTTGCAAAACGCTGTAGGTGAGTATACTACAACTCGAAACGAAACCGATTTCGTAAACCGATTTCGGCGAGCGTTGGCACGCAGGTGCAAAGACGCACCCTACCGTCTTGGCACCTGCGTGCCAACGCCATATCAAAGGTGTACGCACGAGTAAAAGGAGCTGCGCGACCATGGGTAAAACGGTTCTTACCTTCGGCGAGATCATGATGAGACTCTCACCCAAAGACCACCTGCGTATTGAGCAGGCAACCGAGTTTGACGTCCGCTACGGCGGCGCCGAGGCCAACACTGCGCTTTCCCTGGCCTACCAGGGCGACAAGGCCGCTTACGTCTCCGTTGTCCCGGCCAACCGTCTGGGCGAGTGCGCCCTGCGTTCGCTGAAGGCCTACGGCGTCGACACCACGCGCGTCGTGCGCCAGGGCGACCGTCTTGGCTCCTATGTGTTTGAGGTCGGCGCCTCGCAGCGCGGTAACGGTTGCGTCTACGACCGCAAGTACTCTGCCATCAACATGGCCAAGCGCGACGTCTTTAACTGGGACGAGATCCTCAAGGGCATCGATGTCTTCTATTTCTCCGGCGTGACCCCCGCCGTCTCCGATGAGATGGCTGCCGCCTGCAAGGATGCCCTCACCGCCTGCCGCGCCAAGGGCATCACGACCGTGTGCGACGTGAACTATCGCGGCAAGATGTGGTCGCCCGAGAAGTCGCAGGCCACCATGAAGGAGCTCCTGCCGCTCGTCGACATCTGCATCGCCAACGACGAGGACGCACCCGCCGGCCTCGGCATGACCTGCGTCTCCGGCTCCCTTGCCCACGGCATCGAGGAGCGCGACACCTACGTCGAGATGGCCCGTCAGATTTGCGCCGAGTACGGCTGCAAGAAGGTCGCTTCGGTCGTCCGCAACATCTCCTGCGTCGAGCGCTCCATCTGGATGGGCATGCTCTATGACGCCGAGAGCGGCGAGCACTGGTTCTCCCCTGCTCACGATGTGCACGTGCTTGAGGGTGTTGCCGCCGGCGACGCTTTCAACGCCGGCCTGGTCCACGCCCTCATCAACGACTTCGATCCGCAGGCTGCCGTCAACTACGCGATTGCGGCTTCGATCCTCAAGCTCACCATCAAGGGCGACTCCAACTTGGTGACCGCAGACGAGATCGCAGCCGTAGCATCAGCCGCCGACGGTGGCACCCGCGTCGCGCGCTAGTCCGTCTCCATTCCGCGGGCCGCAGCTTTCCAATCCCATACCCCTGCGGCCCGCTCCCCGATTCCTCCGGCCGGGCAAAACCACCAGTCCCATTCCGGTTTTGCCTGGCATTCCCTACATGACTGGTCGAGCAGCCGGTTTTGGAATTGCTTGAACCCCAAGCAGTGCCTCCGATAACCAATCCAAATTCGGCTCCTGACCAGCACATTTGGCAATCACGCGCCCATGCGCGCCACACATCGAAAGGAACATCATGTTCGATCAGTTCTACACCACGCTTGAGTCCCTGGGCATCGTGCCGGTCGTTGTGCTCGACAAGGTCGAGGACGCCGCTCCGCTCGCCCACGCCCTTATGGCAGCTGGCATGAAGTCCGCCGAGGTCACCTTCCGCACCGCCTGCGCCGCCGAGTGCATCGCCGCTATGGCCGAGGCCGAGCCCGAGATGTGCGTTGGCGCCGGCACTGTCCTGACCGTCGAGCAGGTTGAGCAGGCCCGCGCAGCCGGTGCCAAGTTCATCGTCTCCCCGGGTTACAACGAGGATGTCGTGAAGCACTGCATCGACATCGACCTGCCCGTCCTTCCCGGCACCGTGACCCCCTCCGAGGTCACCGCAGCCGAGAACCTGGGCCTCAAGGTCACCAAGTTCTTCCCCGCGTCCCAGTATGGCGGCCTGAACACCATCAAGGCCCTCGCCGCTCCGTTTGTCGGTCACCGCTTTATGCCTACCGGCGGCGTGAGCACCGCCAACGTCGAGGAGTACCTGAGCTCCTCCGCCATCATCGCCTGCGGTGGCACCTGGATGGTCAAGCCGGCCCTGTTTGCCGACGGCGACTTCTCCAAGGTCGAGCAGATCGCCCACGAGGCCATGGACGTCGTCAAGAAGGTCCGCGGCTAGGTTTAGCTCTCTATCGTGAAAGGGGGCGTGCCCTAAACCTCGCCCCCTTTCTTTTAAAGCGGCTCGGAAGCGCGCCGTTTCCGTCACGAACAAGAACCAAAACCGTCTTGTATGCTGATAGAACGTGACGGAAGCGACACGCCCCCGAGCCGCTTTGTATAATCGGCTGGCAGTCGCGCTCAACTGAGCCACTTCGGTAAAAGCCGAGCCATCAAAACAGCTGCGGCGCCGTCTGGAGGAATGGACCTTTGCTTCCGGTCTTTTCCTCCAAGCGGCACCGCATCTTTGTGCCCCGGTCACACCCCAACGCAGTTGCGGTGAAATAGGGACTGTTTGCGCCACCTAGGTCACAAAACAGTCCCTATTTCACCGCAACTTATATGGGGATTGATTAGATGAACGAGTCTTTGGACAGCTCAAAATAGTCGGGATGCAGGGCGATAACCGGGCCCTGCTCCTCGGGCATCAGGTGCAAGTGCGTCTCTGCCAGATAACTCGCCGCATCGGTATCGCCCCTCTTAATGGCCTCGAGAATCCGGCGATGCTGCCGACGAATCGGCTCCCAATCCAAATCCTGCGACACCATACGCAACCAGTTATATCGCTCAAAATGCGTGTTGATGCTCTTCATCCAATCCCACAACATGTGACGACCGGCAATCACAAAACACGTCTCATGGAACAGGTTGTCCAGGTCAAAGAAACGACGCGTCTCGCTATGGTCGAGCGACTCGGACTCGGCAAGAATCTGCTCGAGCCGACACTTCTGCTCGGGCGAGGCGGCCGAACAGCATTTAATAAGCACGCTTCTCTCGAGTTTCTCGCGCAAGAAACAAGCATTCTCGGCGCGTTCCATGCTGATCTTAGAAACGTAGGTGCCGCTTTTGGGACGCGTTTCCACCAGCTCCTGCTCGCGCAGGCGCACAAAGGACTCGCGAATGGGCGTGCGCCCGATTCCCGTCTCCTTTTCCAGACCAATCGCCGAAAGGCGCGTGCCGGGCTTGAGCTCGGCATAGATGATCTTGGAGCGCAATGCGTTGTATGCCTGATCTTGCAGGCTCTGATAATGCTGGTGCTGTTCCATAAAGCCCTCGGATGAAGCCTCGGTTAATCGAATACCACCATGCAATACTATCGCATCCCCCGCCCCATCATAAGTTGCGGTGGAATAGTTCCTGTTCAAGGACTTCAGCAGCAAAAACAGGAACTATTCCACCGCAACTACAGCCAACGAGTTGTTGCGATTAGGTGAACGTTCACCTTTTTATTGTTTTTCTCTTCGCAAATAAAATCCCGTGCGTATACTTAGGCTCAAACGAAACCGATTTCGTTGAGCGTGGGCAATAGGATGCTAAGACACACCCTACCATCTTGGCATCTTATCGCCCACGCAATGCCATTTGCTTTCTTCCCGTCTCGTTGGACCTTTAGTCCCATTCCGGCACAGCGAGACACTTCCTAGACGACTGACCGTGGGGCCGGCTTTTCTGCTTTTGCAGCAGTGCCTCCGATAACCCTCTTTTGCCGGCCCGGGTCAGCTTTTTCACACAACCGAAAGGACGGGTAGCAACATGCGACCGCTCATCATCATGCATGGCGAGAACATCGACTGGTGCCATACCGTCATCAGAATGCTGATGTATCTTGCGGGCGTTGCAGTACTGGCACTCGGTATGAGTCTCCAGACGGCATCCGGCCTGGGCGTCGCCGCGCTCACGTGCTTTGCCACAACCCTATCCATGCTCACTGGCAAGACGCTCGGCTTTTGGATCACCGCAACCTACGTCGCCTACATCGTGGCGCAATTAGCCATCTTGCGAAGCGAGTTCCAGCCGCGCATCCTGCTCGAGTTGTTCTTCTCAACGCTGATTGGCGGCTTGACCGACCTCTTCATGGCGGTCAACCCACTGCATCCCACGGCACTCCCCACACAGATTGCGACCATGCTGCTCTCCCTCGCTGTCACCGCATTTGGCGTAAGTCTCGTCGTCAACATGGGCGTTGTCCCCAACGCGCCCGACGGCTTGGTGCAAGTCATTGCCGAAAAGCTTAAACGCCGCTTTGGTGACGTAAAAGTCGTGTTTGACTGCTCACATGTCGCCGCCTCGCTCGCGTTGTCGCTGATCTTTATGTACAACCTGGGCGGCTTTGGCGTCACGACCGCCATCTCGGCACTGTTCCTGGGCCATGTCATCAACGTCGCCAACAAGCTGTTCGCCCAGCGCTTTGTGCGCGCGGCATTCGGGAAATAGTACCACCGTAAGAACCCGCAAACAGCGCTATACGTTGCTATATCTCACTATACTTTGCTATATCTCACTATACTTTGCAATATCTTGCTATACTTTGCTATATCTTGAGCAAAGGCGGCTCACATGCAAACAAACCCTTTTAAGCCCACAGCAGGTAAAACACCTCCCACGATTATCGGCCGCGAAGATGTACTTGAAGAATTCAGTGAAGGCCTCACCAACGGGCCTGGTGCCCCGGGGCGCCTAATGCGCATAGCCGGCGTCCGTGGAACGGGCAAGACGGTCCTCCTTGACGAGTGCTCACGTTTGGCGCAAAGCCGTGGCTGGACGGTCATAAAAGAGGTCGCAACCGAGGGACTTTGCCAGCGCATTTTCGAACAGCTGCAGCCCAAATTCCAGGCCAAACGCGCCAGATTTGAGCCCACCGTAGCTGGCATATCCATCGGCAGCATAGATATTGAGCGAATCGGCCCATCGCTACGCGACGCCATGAGACAGACAATATCCAAGAATGGAAATGGCCTGCTCATCACTCTCGACGAGGTTCAAGACGCAGAGCTCGATGAGGTCCGAACGCTCTCCATTGCGATTCAGCAGGTTATCGGCGAAGACCTTGATATCGCCTTTGTTTTTGCTGGGCTGCCTTCGATGATTGAAAGCATCATCAACGGAAAGGCACTTACGTTTTTGCGCCGTGCCCTCCCCTTTGATCTGAAGGCTGTGGCAGTAACCGAAGTGTCGTACTCCCTCGAGGAAACCATTGAAGCGTCTGGCATGGAGTTGCAGCCAGGTATTGCCGGCCAACTTGCCGAGGCAACGCAAGGCTATCCTTTCATGATCCAACTCGTTGGATACTACGCATGGCAGTTGGCGAGACGCGCACATACAGCGATTATTGGAGAAGAAGAAGCCGAGCGCGGCATTGCAACGGCACGCGAACGCTTCTGCGCCATGGTGATTGAGCCCGCGCTGCAGCGCATTCCGCCCACGTGCATCGCTTATCTGCTGAGCATGGCGTCTTTGGGGCAGACGAGCTCGACTAGCATGGTTGCCGATGGCCTAAACAAAACGCCTCAACAGGTGAGCTCCGTCCGCAGCCGCCTGTTAAGAGAATCGATTATCGAGGCCCCCTCGTACGGCAAGGTCTCATTTGCCATCCCCTACATGCGCGACTACCTCTACGAGCACAAAGCCGAACTGGAAGTTGAACTGTAGAAACGGCAACTGCCCTGCAAGACGAAAACCGTTTTCGTACGGATTAAAGCAGACGTAAACGATTTTCGCCTTGATTTGCGTACGGAATTAAGACGTAAATTGCGCTTTCGTACGCTTATTACCAGACGCAAATTGTTTTCGTCCGGCCATGCGTCCCCAATCTAGACGAAAAGAGCCCCGAGCTCGTATTGAACTGCATCCCAATTCTTGGACGGGCGCCGATGCCCTGATCTCTGCCATGTCGAGGTGCGAGATCAAATCCTTGGCGCGCTCGCCGGAGTGGTATGCCTTGTTCGGCGCCACCTTCCTGTAGAGCTTCTTGAGCTTCGTCTTCCCCTTGTTGCCCGGCGGCATCTCCGTCTCAGGTGGCAGCCCTAGGAAGGACAGGACGCCGGGCAGGTCGCACAGCATCACGTCCTCGATGTCGGCCTTGGCCGCCAGGTCGACGACTCTCTGCGCTGTCGGCGAGATGTTCGGGGTGCTGCTACCGCCCGCTGGTTCGGAAGCTGGCGGGCAGTAGCGGCAGTAGCGGTGTGGCTCGATAGGCCCGAATATCCGTAAGGAAGGTGCTCGCTCTCATATGTGCTGATATGCCTCGCCTCGCGAACCTTGGGATGCTTCCTGAGGTAATCCCTCAATTCGAGCCACTCTTTATGCTCATAACGCTTCGAAATCGTTTCCCCGTCGACAGTTTCCTTCACATAATGGTATGTTCGAACGCCTTCGAACTTGCCGAACCCGTTCTCGACGCTGAAGTTTCTGAACCAGCGCGAAAACCCATTCAGGTCCATGAAGTTGACTTGGGGATGCCTGTCTTTCGTTCGTTCGAATGAGTGGACGAGCGGAGTGCCTTTGACTTGTTCCAGGCCGAAGGCTTCCATTTCGCGGGCCTGCTCCTTTTTCCAGAATTCGAGATACGACGTCAGCGTCTCGCTTATCGAGATCCTCCGCACGCTTTTCTTGCTTTTGGGCGAGCGAACGCTTCGATCGGCCGCGAACTGCTGCTCAATGAGGATGCTTCTGTTCTCGACGGAGACATCGGACCACGTCATCCCGAGGGCTTCTGCCCTTCTCATGTCGGTGTCGAGCATGAGCATCACGCATGTGATGTGCGCGTCCGGTTCTCGATTGAGTAGGATGTCGAGTAGGCGAGCGGCGTGATGGTTCCTTCGCGGTTGTCGTGGAACTTTTTTGCGTACGAGCCGACGGTGTCCCTCGATTTTTGGACGTAGGTGCCGCTGTTGAGTTCTGCCTTGTAGGCTTCGAGTGCGGCGTCGACCTCTCGGCTTTTGGTGGTATGTATGGTCTGCCACGGCGAATAGCGGTATTTGCCCGTGACCGGATCCTTGCCGAGGCTGTGACGGTAGCGCCACGTGTATTTGTCGCGGCGTTGCTTCGTTCCTTTGCCTATGACGAGAGGTCGGTCGTTCATCGTGTTCCTTGCCTGAAGTGCCTGAGAATCGCGCTCGGTCTGTCTCTTATACACATCTCCGAGCCCACGAGACAC
>CABSNF010000010.1 GCA_902478995.1 uncultured Collinsella sp. | reverse complement strand
CGCTTGCATCCGGCTCGCCAAGCTCCATAACGTCGCAGGTCAGCACGGAGCCGTTGAGCGCCTTGGGCGCCAGCAGCTCGCAGAACTCAACGCCGTCGGCAAGAGCAAGATCGAGCTCTTCCTCGTCGGCGGGCATCTGCTTCTTGGTGCGGCGATACACCAGGCGCACGTTCTTCACGCCAGCAAGGCGCTTGGCCACGCGGGCCGCGTCCATGGCGGTGTTGCCGGCGCCAATGACCACGACATCCTCACCCAGCTCGAGTTTCTCGCCCTTCTTGGCGGCCTCGAGGAACTCCAGCACATCGAGCTCGGCACCCTCGCCCAGGCCCGCAGAGCCGGGCATCCAGGCACCGGTGGCCACGACCACGTCGGTAAAGCCCTGGGCCTTGAGCTCGTCAATGGACTCCACGCGAGCGTTGAGCTGCACCTTGGCGCCAAAGGCCAGGCAGAGCTCGGCGTCGTGGGAGATATCGTCGCTCGCAATGCGGAACTCGGGAATCACGTGACGGA
This sequence comes from uncultured Collinsella sp., assembly GCA_902478995.1. Classification (GTDB taxonomy): domain Bacteria; phylum Actinomycetota; class Coriobacteriia; order Coriobacteriales; family Coriobacteriaceae; genus Collinsella. The sequence continues at coordinate 36,388 of CABSNF010000010.1, read as the reverse complement.
CCACGCCGCCGAGAGAGTCGCGGGCCTCGAAGATGGTGACGGGCACGCCGGCACGCGTCAGGAAGAATGCCGTCGCCAGGCCGGCCGGGCCGCCACCGATAACGGCAACGTTGCGCTCGCCGTCGTTGGCGATGGCCTGAGCACGCAGCTTGGGCAGCACGGCGGTCATGGCCTCGCGGGCGGCCTTGAGCTTGCTGGCGCGAATCTGGGCGCCCTCGGGCTCGTAGAACGCGCGCTCGCAGGCACGGCCGCAGGGATGCGGGCAGATGGTGCCGGTAATGAACGGCAGGGCGTTGCGCTCGATGATAATGTTGAGCGCGTCCTCGTAGCGGCCCTCGTCAACAGCCGCCAGATAGGCGGGAATATCCTGCTGAATGGGGCAGCTCGTGCGGCACGGCGTGGTAAAGCAGTCGGAAAGCGGGCTCTTGCCGGCGACCTTGCGGTCGGGCAGCGGGCGCAGCGGCTTCTTGTAGAGCGGGTTGGTGAGCGAATCGGTCTGGATCGCGGTCACTGCCTCGAGCGAAATGCCCTCAAACGGCTTGCCGTCCAGATCGCCAAACTCGCCGGCCATCTGGCTAAAACGCTCGTAGCCACCGGGCTTGAGCACGTCGGTCGCCAGGGTAACGGGCCAAATGCCGGCATCGTACAGGGCGCGAATGTTGTAGACCGTGGCACCGCCGGAGTAGCTGATGCGCAGCTTGCCATCGAACTGCTCGGTAATACGACGGGCAGCCTCGATGGTCAGCGAGAACAGCGAACGGCCCGACATGTACATCTCGGTGGAAGGCAGCTCGTTCCTCGTCACGTCAACGGGGAACGTGTTGGTCAGCTTGACGCCAAACTCCAGGCCGCGCTCGGCGCACAGGGCAATCAGGCGCTCGAACATGGGCACGGCGTCGACCCACTGTAAGTCCTCGCGGAAGTGCGCGTCATCGAAGACGATGTAGTCAAAGCCCAGCTCGTTCAGACGCTGGCGGGCAAACTCATAGCCCAGCAGCGTGGGGTTGCACTTGATGTAGGTGTTGAGGCCCTTCTCGGTGATCAGATAGGTCGCGATGCGCTCGATCTCGGCCGGCGGGCAGCCATGCAGCGTGGACTCGGTGATGGAGTTGGACACGCGCGCCGGAATGGACTCGACAAACGCGGCGTCGACATGCTCGAACTTGTCCAGGTTGGCGAGCGCCCATGCGCGGCACTCGTTCCAGACGTCGGAGCCGCTGGCGTCCTTCATGCCCTCGATGTAGGCGTCGACCTTGGGGCTCTTAATACCCTCGAGGTCATAGCCCACGGACATGTTGAAGACAAATCCGTCCGGGCTGCCCAGACCGTACTCGCGAGCGATCAGGTGGCAGGCAAACCATGCCTTCACGTACTCGGCAAAGGCCTGCGGAACCTCGAGCTCGGTCGACCACTCGCAGTTGTAGCACTCGTCCTGCGCCACGATGCAGGGTTTGTTCACACACTTGGAGAGCTCCTCGCCGTCCATAACCTGAACGGTCTTGAGCTCAAAGAAGCGGGAACCGGCCACATAAGAGGCCACGATGTTCTGGGCCAGCTGCGTGTTGGGGCCGGCGGCCGGGCCAAACGGAGTCTCGATGCGCTCGTCAAAAATGGGAAGCGCGCCCTCCTGGTTGGTCGTGACCATCTTGCGCACGCCAAAGATGGCGTCCTGGGTCTTGTGCTCCTCGATGATCCAGTTCATCAGCTGCGAAAACGGGATCGGCCTCATAATGTCGCTCATAATGAGCTCCTCTCTGTAACGCCCGGCGAGACCGCGCGACGGGCGCAAATACGGTGTAGCGCTAGCACAGCGCCGGCGACCCCGCGGAGGCCGCCTATGCGCGCGCCGGATGCGGCGAAACATCCGACGCGCGCGAATCTCCAGTTGGATTAGTACACGCGATCGTTGAGCGTGCTCCAGAGCTTCTTGGACTCGGCCATGGTCCACGCGTTGATCTTGTCCTCATCGATACCGACAAACTCGCGATCCTTGTACAGGACACGACCGTTGATGATGGTGGTGCGGCAGTTTTTGCCCATCATGCCAAAGAGCATGTGGCCGTCGATGTTCTCCTCGCTCAGCGGCGTAAAGGGCTTGTAGTCCATAACGATGACGTCGGCGGCGGCGCCGGCCTCGAGCACGCCGAGTTTGCGATCGAAGCACTTGCTCGCCATCTTGGCGTTGTTCTCGAACAGCATCGTCATGGCCTCGCACCAGCCCACGTTGGGCATGGCGGCGTTGTGGCGCTGAATGATCAGGAAGACCTTGAGGCTCTCGAGCATATCGTGGGTGTAGGCGTCGGTGCCCATGCACACGGGGATACCGCGGCGGAAGAACTCGAGCACGGGGGCGCAGCCCACGGCGTTGCCCATATTGGATTCGGGGTTGTTGACGAGCCAGGTGCCGGACTCCTTGACGATATCCATCTCGGCAGGCGTCACGTGGATGCAGTGGCCGAGCATGGTGTCGGGACCCAGCAGGTTGTGCTGCAGTAGGCGCTCGACGGGGCTGATGCCGCCGCGGTTGAGGCGGGAGTCCCACACGTCGTTCATGCCCTCGCACACATGGATGTGGAAGCCGGTCAGGCCGTTGTTGGCCTCGGCCATCTTGTCCATGGTCTCGTCCGACAGCGTAAAGGTGGCGTGACCGCCAAACATGGCGGCGATCATGTGGTTATCGTTATCGCGACGCTCCTTGGCGGCCCACTGGGCAAAATCGGCGTTCTCGGCAATGGCCTGGTCGCATTTTTCCTGGCCGCGACGATCGGAGACCTCGTAGCACAGGCACGAACGCATGCCCAGCTCCTGCGCGGCATCCTTAATGGTAAAGAGGCTTCCCGGGATCTCGCAGAAGCTCGCATGGTGATCGAAGATCGTGGTGACGCCATCGCGGATGGAGTCAAGAATCGTGGCATAGGCGCTGGCCTTGGTGCCGTCGAGCGTCAGGTTGTCGTCGATCTTCCACCACTGCTGCTCAAGATTCTCCAGGAAGTTGGTGGGGTTGCAGCCCTTGATGGCAAGGCCGCGGGCCAGACCCGAGTAGATGTGGGTGTGGCAGTTGATGAGTCCGGGCATGATGAGGTTGCCCTGGGCATCGACGTACTCGGCATCCGGGTACTTGGCCTTGAGCTCGCGCTCGGGGCCCACTTCGACGATCGTATCTCCGTCAATGGCGACCGCACCGTTTGGAATGAACGGGGTCTGAGCGTTGCGGGTAAAGACGGAACCGTTAGCGACCAGAAGCATGGATGCTCCCTTCAACATCAGAGGCGGGGTTTGACACCTCTGACATGGCGGAGTGCGAAGCGCCGGCCTACACCGGAAACGGGCCCTCTCCCGTCAACGCTTCACCAAAGGGACAAACCCTTTGAAGTGCGGCTTGGCGCCGCATGGCGTCGGCGGACGAGGCGATGCGTCCGCCGACGAATAGCACCGAATTGGTTACTTCTTGCTCTCGGGCAAGACCAGATCCACGGCAGCGTCCTTGGCAGCATCGATGTGCTGAGCCACGACCGGCGTCTGCGGAAGGATCAGGTTAAGGACAATGGCCATGATGGCGGTGGGGGTTACGGCATTGGAGCCGATGACGGTGGACACCCAGGCGGGCATACCCTCGCCGGCAAGGCAACCGCTGGCCATCCAGATACCCAGGCCAAAGACGACGGAGGTGCCGACGATGGTGGTAGTGCGCTGCGTGAGGCCCTCGCGGGTGAACATGCGCACGCCGTTCATGGTGATGGTGCCAAAGACGCCGACGGTCGCGCCGCCGATGACGGGCTGCGGGATAGCGGAAAGGACGGCAGAGAGCTGCGGGAACAGACCGGCGATGGCAAAGACGGCCGCAATGATCACAAAGACCCACTTGTTGACGACCTTGTTGGAGCAGATGATGCCCACGTTCTGGCCAAGGGCGCTGGTAGGAAGACCGCCCAGCAGACCGCCGACCATAGAGGTGAGGCCCTGGGACACGATAGCGCCGGAGAGCTCGCGCTCGGTGGGCATACGGTCGATGGAGCCCAGGCAGGCGGCGGAGACGTCACCGATAACCTGGATGGCAACCATGGGGAACACGACGGCGAGGGTAATGCAGACCTCGGGATCAAACTCGAGCGCGTAGGGCATGAGCTTGGGAAGAGCGAAGACCTGAGCGGTGGCGACGCTGGAGAAGTCGATCATGCCAAAGGGGATGGAGACGATCATACCAACGATCATGCCAAAGAACACAGAGCCCAACTTGAGCGTGCCCTTGCCAAAGTTGGCGAGCGCAAAGACCACGGCGAAGGTGATGAGAGCGACGCACCAGGCCTGCGGGGTGCCCCACAACGGCGTACCCATACCGCCGGCCATATACTTGACGGCCGTGGGATAGAGAGAGACGCCAATGGAGAAGATGACCGTACCGGTCACGACGGGCGGGAACAGCCACTTGATCTTGCTGTAGGCCAGACCAAAGAGGACCGCAACGGCGCCGCCGACGATCTCGCCGCCCAGCAGTGCGCCAAAGCTAAAGCCCGAGGCGCCCATGGCCTGAAGGGCCGGCAGGAACGCGAACGAAACGCCCATGACGATGGGCAGGCCGCCGCCGATGCGACGGAAGGGAGCGAAGGCCTGAAGGGCCGTGTCGATTGCCGAAAGAATGAGCGCAACCTGAATGATGTCGGTGCTCTGCTGGCTATTAAAGCCGTAGACGCCGGCCATGATGACCGCCGGGGTAATGATGCCGGCAAACGATGCCAGTACATGCTGAAGGGCACACGGGATCATTTCCTTAACGGGCGGCATGCCTTCGCGAGTGAACAGGGCTTCAGTGCCGTTCGTAACCGTCTCCTGGGTCATTTGACCACCAATCCTCGAAGTAGTTGTTTTCGCATCTAACGCTCTATTGTGACGCAGTGCGGGGTTGAGGTTGTGCCTTCGTTGCATATCGTATTAAAGATGATTCTCATTCTCAATAATAATTTTTTGTTATCAGACTATTCTTCAGCTGAGACAATGCATTTCCGCAGGTCAGGAATGTGTCTGTTCAAAATAACATCTAACTTTTCTTTTGGTCAACCGTTTACCGCCAAATTCCTACCGTTCGTCTCTATTACGTCATGTACCTGCGGATATACGAGATGATGAGCAGCGTGTTACCATGATAAAAAATTGTTATGAACATTTCCGATTTCACCCAAAGGAGTTGCCCGTGAACGAGACCGTACGTCGCTTTTTGCCGATGGTCGATTTTCTGGAGCAGATACTCGGCAAAAACAGCGAAATCGTGCTGCACGATTTCTCGGATCCCGACCACGCCATCGTCGATATTCGCAACGGCATCGTGAGCGGCCGCAAGGTCGGCGGTCCCGCCACCGATCTGGCACTCAAGATCATGCACGACGCCAAGTATCGCGACCTGCCGTTTATTACGGGCTACGAGGGCCGCGGCGCCGGAGGCAAGACGTTGGAGTCAGCGACATACTTTATCCGCGAGAATGACGAGATCGTCGGCATGCTCTGCGTCAACACCGACCTCTCGACCGTACACTCCATCAACGCCATGGCGCAACAGCTCATGGCCTGCTTCGACGCTGTGCCTAGGCAGGCAGAACCCGCGTCTATCGAGGTCGAAAGCCTTTCGGAGTCTACACAAGAGCTCATCGACCGCAGTATTGCCGAGTTGCTGAGCGCGCGCGGGCTGGATATAGCGTCGCTTGGTCAGAGCGACCGCGTGGACGTCATTCGCCACCTCAACGGCAACGGGGTGTTCATGCTCAAGGGTGCCGTGGCCTGCGCCGCCACCGCGCTGGGCATCTCGGAGCCCAGCGTCTACCGCTACCTGCAAAAAGTCCGCAAGGAAGGCTAACGAGCAAAATGGAGCGCGGCTCCACAAGCGATCCGTCACTTGACAAAAGACCCTGCAGCTCGCACGCGCTGCAGGGTCTTTTTGCATGTCATGTTTAGTTGTGGCCAACACCTTAGAGGGCGGCGACGACCTCGATCTCGACCAGACCGCCAGCCGGAAGGGCGGCAACCTGGAAGGCGCTGCGCGCGGGGAACGGGGCCTCGAACTTGGAGGCGTAGATCTCGTTCACGGCAGCGAAGTCGGCAATGTCGGCCAGGTAGACCGTGGTCTTGACGACATCGGCAAAGGTAGCGCCGGCAGCGGTCAGCAGGGCCTCGACGTTGGCGAGGGACTGCTTGGCCTGGGCCTCGACGCCCTCGGGCATCTTGCCGGTCGCGGGATCGATGCCCAGCTGGCCGGACAGGAACACCATGTTGCCGGCCTGGATACCGGGGGAATACGGGCCGATGGCTGCGGGTGCGTTATCGGAAGACACGACGGTCTTGCTCATGTTTTTCTCCTTACGATCAATTGAGAGAGCGTGAGCGCGGTGTTCACACCGGGAGGCACAGTTCGGTCTGAACACCGCGCTTGATTGGGATAGTACTCAAGGTTTCTGTTTGATGCAAGAATATTATCAGCTTGCGAGAATATTTTATCGCCCAACGGTTTCCCCGAACCGCTGAACGGTTCTCATGTGGAGCAGCCAGTCCAAACTGCTGAAGACTTTGTCCTGCTTAGGCTGCGGGCGTCGCCCACCGCAGCGACGCCACTATACTTTTGAATATCTGAGCATTTTGAAAGGCAGGATATGACCGCAACCGCCAGCCGAACCACTAACCGCAGGCCCGAGCTTTTGGCCCCCGCCGGAGGCCCGGAGCCCTTTGCCGCCGCGCTCGCCGCCGGGGCAGACGCCATCTACTGCGGCATGGGCAGCTTCAACGCCCGCCGCAAGGCAACCAACTTTACCGACGAGGCCTTTGAGCAAGCCTGCCGCGCCGCGCATCTAGCCGGGTCGCGCGTCTACGTCACGGTCAACATCGTCATCAAGCATTCCGAGATGGGCGATGCACTGCAGCTCATCCATCGCTGCTCCACGCTGGGCGCCGATGCCTTCATTATCCAGGACTGGGGTCTGTTCTTTGAGGTCAAGCGCACCATGCCCGGCATCGAGACACATATCTCGACCCAGGCGAACATCCACGACGACCGCGGAACCCTTTGGTGCCGTGAGCAGGGCGCCGACCGCGTGACTCTCTCGCGCGAGCTCTCCATCGACGAAATCGCCGCCATTCACGACGCCGCGCCCGATGTGGACCTTGAGGTCTTCAGCCATGGCGCCATCTGCTTTTGCTACTCGGGCCTGTGCCTGCTGTCGAGCTTTGCCATGGCGGGACGATCGGCCAACCGCGGCATGTGCGCCCAGCCCTGCCGCCTGCCCTACGAGTTGATCGACGAGAACGGTCGCGCGCTCTCCCCTGCCGGTCGCGAGCGCGCGCTGTGCCCGCGTGACACCAACACCTCACAGCTTGTTCGCCGTCTGTATGACGCCGGCGCCGCATCGCTCAAGCTCGAGGGCCGCATGAAGGCACCCGATTACGTGTACTCCATCGTCGACGTGTATCGTCATCAGATTGATGACATGCTGGCCGATGTTTCGACCTCCAAGGATGAGGATGCAGCCCGTCAGCGACAGCTCAAGCGCTGCTTTAACCGCGACTTTACGCACGCCTACCAAGACGGTACCTCGGGTGACGAGATGATGAGCTACGAGCGCTCCAACAACCGCGGCCAGATCGTGGGCACGGTGCTGGGCAGCCGCCCGGCCAACCGCGATGTGCGCGGCCTCAAGTCCGACGACCGCCGTCGCCGCGCCGCCATCGCCCGCATTGAGCTGTTTGAGCCCGTGGGCAAAGGCGACCTGCTGGAGCTTCGCCACGATAACGAGTTTGACCAGTTCCTGACCACCATTGCCGCCGATGATGCCGCCGCCGGTGACATCATTGAGTGCCGCGTGCCCCGTAGCATGCCCGAGGGCTGCCGCGTGCGCGTGATTCGAAGCCAGAGCGCCATTGACGCCGCCGGCGCCGCGCTCAAGCGCGATGTGCTGCGCCGCCGAGCTGTTGACGTGTCCGTCGTGGCGCGCCTGGGCGAGCCGTTTACTGTCACACTCACCTGCTGTGACAACCCCGCGCTCACCGCCACCGCCACGGGCTTCACCGTCGAGGCCGCCAAGACCCGCGCCGTCGAGGCATCCGATCTGGTTGAGCACGTCGGGCGCATGGGCTCCTCTCCCTTTGAGGCCGCGAGCTTTGATGTGGCGCTCGATGAGGGCTGCGGCATGGGCTTCTCCGCCGTGCACAAGGTGCGCGCCGCCGCTTGTAAGGCGCTGGAAGAGGCCATTCTGGCACCGTACGAGGAGCGCGCAAAAACGCTCGAGTTGCCGGTGCTCGACAAATGTACGCGCCCCATGCCCGAGCACTACCGCGATGAGCCGCAGATCTGTGCCACCGTCACCTCGCTCGAGGCCGCCGAGGCAGCGCGGGCGGAGGGTGCAACGCGCATCTACATGACCACCGACGCGCTCGATGCGGCCGAGCTCTCCCCCGCCGATGCATTTGAGCAGGGCATCGTACCCGTGCTCGACGAGGTCTGCCGCGCCGTTGACCACGTACGCGTCGACCCGTGGGTTGTTGCCGGCGCCACGGTCGCTATTGGCAACATCTCTGAGCTTGCCCTGGCCGCCCAGGTTGGCACCACGGCCGAGATTCGCTCTTGCCTGCCGGTTCACAACGCGCCCTGCATGGAGGCGCTTGCCGAGCGCGGAGCCGGTGCGTTTTGGCTCTCGCCCGAGATCACGCTCGACGAGATTGTCTCGCTCGGCGCCGCCGCGCCCGCAGCTCTGGGCATCACCGTCTTTGGCCGCCCACGCGTCATGACAAGCGAGCATTGCATTCTGCAGGTTGCCAACGGCTGCATCCACGATTGTGCCAACTGCCGCCTTCGCGCCCGCAAGCTCTCGCTTAAGAATATCGACGGCAAGGTCATGCCCGTGCGTACCGACATCCACGGCCGCTCACGCCTGTACGATGCCTACCCTATCGACCTCACGCCGCAGGTTCCACAGCTGCTCGATGCCGGCGTGCGCCGTCTTATGGTTGACGGAACCCTGCTCGAAGCCGATGAGATTGGCCGTGCCGTTGCTCGTGTCCGCCGCGCCATTGAGGCAGCTCAGGCAGGTCGCAAGCCCGCTGCCCGCCTGCGCGGCGCCACCTCGGGCTGCATGTTTGTGGGAATTAGCTAACCGAAAGGCTTACACGTGAACGAAGAACCTCAAGTCCTCTACTGCGACGCCTGGCTCATGGCCATCGATAAGCCCGCCGGCATGATCGTCCACGGCGACGGCACCGGTGAGCGCACACTTACCGACTACGCCAGCGACCTTTTGCTGGCGATGGGCGACGGCTTTGCCGCGACCGACATGCAGCCGCTCAACCGCCTGGACCGCAACACCACCGGCGTGGTGCTGTTCTCGCTCGACAAGCAGACGCAGCCCGCCTTTGACCAGATGGTGAACGACCACGCCTTCGAAAAGCACTATCTGGCGCTGGCCGAGGGCAAGATCGACTGGAACGAGAAGCTCATCGACAAGCCCATCGCCCGCGACCGCCACGACAGCCGCAAGATGCGCGTCGGCGCCAGCGGCAAGCCGTCGCAGACGCGCGTGAAGGTGCTCAAGCGCCTTAAGAGCCGCCGAGGTCTGCCCACGCGTTCGTATATCGATGTCGAGCTGCTCACCGGCCGCAAGCATCAGATTCGCGTCCACCTGGCCAGCGAGCATCATCCCCTGGTTGGCGACGACCTGTACGGCACGCCGCGCCCCTGCGGCCTGATGCTCCACGCCCGCAGCGTGTCCTTCACCCATCCCGTAACCGGCGAGCACATCCACATCGAAGCCCCCTGCCCCTGGGAGCCTTAAACCACCACAATGGGGACAGGCACCTTTGTGGTGGTTTTGACGCAATGGCTTAGCCGCGGTCCCAAAACGTCTCGATCTGTAACAGTTAGAACCCATTTTCCGGTCTATCTGTTACAGATCGAGACATTCGAATCCCCCTCAAGGGAAAATCTCAATCTGTAACAATTACTCGTCAAAATCGGTCCCAGATGTTACAGATCGAGACAAAGGGACGGCAAGGTTCGGAAGTATCTCAATCTGTAACACCTAGCCCACTTTTAACGGTCTAGTTGTTACAGATTTAGACAAAACGGCAGACAACAAAAGCGGCATCGCCCATCGAGGGTGTTGCCGCTTTCTATTGAGGAACCTAAATGGTTTTGACCTTGCCCTGTCGCTAGACCGTGATGACGTTGTCCATCGACTGGTACTTGGCTGGCACCTCGCCCGCGGTAATAATCGTTGCGTCGCGGAAGTCCGCGAACTTGACGGGCGCCACCATGCCGAATTTGCTGGCGTCTGAGATTACGAAGCGTTTGGCGGTATGGCGCATCGAGATACGCTTGACTTGCGCTTCCTCGATATCCGGTGTGGTGAGACCTTGCTCGGCGGCGATGCCATTGGAACCCCAAAAGCCGCAGTTGAAGTTATAGCGGTCCAGGGTTGCCAAGGCATCGGGACCGACGAGCGCCTCGGTCTCGGGCTTGAGCTCGCCGCCCAGCACCACGGTGCGCATGCCGCGCAGAGCGAGATGCTGAGCATGGAGCACGGAGTCGGTCACATAGGTGACGCCCTCAAGGCGCGGAAGATGCTCGATGAGCCTAAGCGTCGTGGAGCCCGAATCGATATACACAAAGCTATCGGGCTCCACAAGCGCCGCCGCACGGGCGCAGATACGCTCCTTGTCGTCGTTATGGAGATCGCTGCGCTCGCTGATCGTTAGGTCGCGCGTCACGTGCGCGCGCTCAAGACTCGTCGCCCCACCGTGGACCTTGGCGATGCGGTGTGCGCGGTCGAGCGTCTGCAGGTCGCGCCGAATGGTAGACGCCGTCACGCCCAGGGCTTCGGCAAGCTCCGGCACGGTAACCGAGCCGGCCTGCTGCACCATCGACACGATCGCGTTGAGCCTATCTTCCGCAAGCATCGCTTACTCCTCCTCGGGGTACACAACTCCCCAGTCGGCGCGGAGCTTGGTCATAAGCTCCATAACATCAGAAGCATAATCCAGCAGCTCGCGCTTGGAGTCGTCGCCGGCAACGGCCTTCTCCAGGTCGGCCATCTCATAGCACAGGGCGTAAGCTTCGGTGCCGGCGTGGACCTCCTCGCGGTGGCCGTCCGCAGTCCACACGATGGTCGCGTGATCGGCACGCGGATATTCATTGACCTCGATGTAGCACTTGTCGAAGCTGATGACCGAGCGCTTGGGCTGCTTGGAGTGGAGCGTAAGGCTCACGACGCCCAGCTGCTGCTCGGCATTTCGGCAGACGATGCCACCCGCGACGTCAACGCCAGTCTCGCAGGTGTTGCCCAGCGAAACGACCTCAGCGGGCTGGCTTGCCATAAAGAGGCGCATGACGGACAGGGCATAGACGCCAATATCGAGCATGGCACCGCCAGCAAGGTTGCGATTGTAAAAGCGGTTGGTCAGGTCGCCGTACTCCTTGTAGCTGCCAAAGTTGAGCTGGGCGAGGTTCATGCGTCCAAAGTCGCCGGCATCCATGCGGCGGCGCAGCTCCTGATACAAGGGCATGTGGAGCACCGTGGTGGCATCCATAAGGACCACGTTGTGCTCGTCGGCGATGGCACGGGCCTCGTCGAGCTCGGCAGAGTTGAGGGTAATGGCCTTCTCGCAGAGTACGTGCTTACCAGCTGCCAGAGCGGCTCGCAGGTAGGTGATATGCGTGTTGTGCGGCGTGGTGATATAGACTGCGTCAATGTTCGGATCGGCGTAGAGGTCCTCGACCGTTTCATAGACCTTCTCGATGCCATATTGCTCAGCAAAAGCCTGAGCCTTGGACAGCGTGCGGTTGGCGACGCCCGCAAGCTTGCGACCGGCAAGAGCGAGAGACTGGGCCATCTGGTTGGCGATAACGCCGCACCCGATCACAGCCCAACGAAGCTCGGGAGCCGTAAAGATATCATCGGGGAATGGCTTGTCCTGGACCGAAGTGAACGCTGCTTTTGCGGCTGCTTCGGCGTCGAGCGGAGCCTGTTTGGAATCTGCCATTATGTGCCTCCTGAGTCATCGGAAGTCCTTCATTTCTAACAACCCTATATTCGCACAATTGCGCGCGTATCTGCTCGTGTTTGCGTATTTATTTGTTTGTCGGTCATTATTTAGCCATAGTTGGCAGATGTTTGCGCAGTTATGCGCATTGTCGCGCAAAGCTATGCGCATAAATGCGCATGCGACGATCCTTGTGAAACATAAAGAGGCGGAACACCAAAGCCCTAAAGAACAGAGTAGGCCGTGATACTCCACCCCTCTGAGGGCATCAGACATCAAAGGACCGTCCCAAACTGCCGGCAAAAAGGGAACGTCCCTATGTGCCGGCACCTAGAGACAGTCCCTATGTGCCGCTTTCGTTGAAGCCTATCCCAGATGACCAGATAAACAAATCTAAAGACAGTCCCCATCGACTGGTCGTTTAAGAACGCCCCCAACGGCCACTCATTTAAGTCTGTCCCGAATGAGTAGGGATAGAAAAAGGCCCGGGTGCCGTGGGGGCATCCGGGCCTTGGCTAGCAACTTAATGTTGCGGGCAACTTAGAACTTGTGGCCGCACTTCTTGCAGACGCGCAGCTTGTTCTTGCCGTCCTTCTCGTGACCGACGCGGGTAACCTTACCGCACTCGGGGCAAACGAGATTGACGTTGGAGACGTCGATGGGAGCCTCCTGCGAAACGATGCCGCCCTGCTGGTTGGCAGCGTTGGGCTTGACGGCCTTCTTGACGACCGAAACGCCCTCGACAACGACCTTGTTCTCGGCGGGGAGAGCACGCAGGACAACGCCCTGCTTGCCGCGATCCTTACCAGAGAGAACCTGGACCTTATCGCCCTTCTTGATATACATATATCTCCCCTAACTACAGGGTCTCGGGAGCGAGCGAGACGATCTTCATGTACTTCTTGTCACGAAGCTCGCGAGCGACAGGCCCGAAGATACGGGTGCCGACGGGCGAACCATCGTTGTTGATGACAACGCAGGCGTTCTCATCAAAGCGAATGTAGGAGCCATCCTTGCGGCGGATCTCCTTAACGGTGCGAACGACGACGCAACGGACAACGTCCTTCTTCTTGACGTTGGCGCCAGGGGTAGCCTCCTGGACAGCACCGATGAACACATCGCCGATGCCTGCATAACGACGCTTGGAACCGCCAAGCACCTTGATGCAGCGAATCTTGCGAGCGCCGGAGTTGTCGGCGACGTTCAGCATGGTTTGCATCTGAATCATGGTAGATGTTCCTCCGAACTAAGAACCGAAGAGAGGTGCGCAGCCTTTATGCGGCCCGTGGTATGCAAGCCAGGCATACGCACATCTTCGGAAACGTACAAGTCGTAAGAGCGACTGCTTATTTAGCGCGCTCGACGACCTCGATGAGGCGCCAACGCTTCATCTTGGACATAGGACGGGTCTCCATAACGCGGACGGTGTCGCCCACGCCAGCCGTGCACTCCTCGTCGTGAGCGTGCAGCTTCTTGGAGCTGGTCATCATCTTGCCGTACTTGGGGTGACGCTTGCGCTCGGTGATGGTGACAACGATGGTCTTGGCACCGGAGACGGAGGTAACGACACCCGTACGGACCTTACGCGAGTTACGCGAATCAGTCATGTTCTCTCCTTAGGTCCTACTCGGCGACAGCGGACTTCTCCGCTGCGATCTCGCGGGCGCGCTGCTCCGTGAGGACGCGAGCGATGTCCTTCTTCACGGTGTTGACGCGAGCGGTGTTGTCCAGCTGGCTGGTGGCCATCTGGAAACGAAGGTTAAAGAGCTCGGCGCGCATTTCCTTCAGCTTCTCAACGAGCTGAGCGTCCGAGAGCTCACGAATCTCTGCGGGCTTCATTAGTTCTCCTCCTTGGCGGCGGCGGCGTCCTCAGCAGCCCACTTGGCCTCGAGAGCGGCCTCCTCAGCCATCTCCTTCTCGATGCGCTGCTCAGCGTTCTTGGCAGCAACAATCTTGGTCTTGATGGGAAGCTTGTGCTGTGCAAGACGCAGAGCCTCGCGAGCGACCTCCTCGGGCACGCCCTTGACCTCGAACATGATGCGGCCGGGCTTGACGACGGCCACCCACTCCTCGGGGTTACCCTTACCAGAACCCATGCGAGTCTCGGCAGGCTTCTTGGTGATGGGCTTATCGGGGAAGATCGTGATGTAGACACGACCGCCACGCTTCATGTAGCGGGTCATGGCAATACGAGCGGCCTCGATCTGACGGTTGGTGATCCAATGGGCCTCGAGAGCCTGGATACCAAACTCGCCGAAATGCAGCTCGGTATTACCCTTGGCCTGGCCCTTCATGGAGCCACGCTGCACCTTGCGGTGAAGAATACGCTTAGGGGCAAGCACTACTGACCCCTCCTCTCGGAGTTACGACGACGAGGACGGGAAGAGCCCTCGAGTGCAGGGTTGGGAACAGGCTGGCCCGGGAGCTTCTCGCCCAGGTAGATCCAGACCTTCACGCCGCAAGCGCCCATGGTGGTGCTGGCGACAGCCGTGCCGTAGTCGATCTTGGCACGGAGGGTGTGCAGAGGCACGCGACCCTCGCGGTACCACTCACGACGGCCCATCTCGGCACCGCCGAGACGACCGGAGCACTGGATACGGATGCCCTTAGCGCCGGCCTTGCGGGCGGACTGGACAGCCTTGCGCATAGCGCGACGGAAGGCAACGCGGCCCTCGAGCTGCTCGGCGATAGACTGAGCAACGAGGTTGGCGTCGAGCTCGGGGCGCTTGATCTCGACAACGTCGACGGAGAGCTGGCCCTTGGAGACGCCAGCGACCTTCTCGAGCTCGGTGCGGAGGGTATCGATCTCGGCACCCTTCTTACCGATGACAACGCCGGGGCGAGCGGTGAGGATAATGACCTTCACCTTGTCGCCAGCGCGCTCGATCTCGACGCGGGAGACAGCTGCGCGGGAAAGACGCTTCTCGAGGTACTTGCGGATCTCGAGATCGTTACCGAGGGTCTTAGCGTAATCCTTCTCTGCGAACCAGCGGGAGCGCCAGTTCTCGGTGATGCCAAGACGGAAGCCGGTGGGGTAGACTTTCTGACCCATACAGCTTTACGCCTCCTTTCGAGGAGCAACGACGACGGTGATGTGGGAAGTACGCTTCAGAATGCGAGAAGCGGAACCCTTGGCGCGGGGACGGATGCGCTTAAGCGTCGGACCCTCGTCAACATAGGCAGCGGCGACAACCAGGTTGTCGGCACGCAGACCGTTGTTGTTCTCGGCGTTCGCAACGGCGGAACGGAGAACCTTCTCGACATCCACGGCGACGGCGCGGTCGCAGAAGTGGAGGATGTCGAAGGCCTGAGCGACAGGCTTGCGGCGGATCAGATCGACCACCAGGCGGGCCTTGCTGGGGGAAACACGCACGTACTTAGCGACGGCGCGAACCTCGGTGGCCTCAGTTTCAATAGACTTAGTTGCCATTTACGGTTAACCCCCTATTTGGCCTTGTGGCCACGGAACGTACGAGTCGGCGCGAACTCGCCGAGCTTGTGACCAACCATGGACTCGGTAACATACACGGGCACATGCTTGCGGCCGTCGTGGACGGCGATGGTGTGACCAACCATCTCGGGGAAGATGGTGGACGCGCGGGACCAAGTCTTCACGACGTCCTTCTTGCCAGCCTCGTTCATCGCGGTGATACGCGAGAGAAGGCGAGTCTCCACGAACGGGCCCTTTTTGAGACTTCTGCTCATAAGTGCTTTCTCCTAAAACTCGGTATCCAAAATTACTTCTTACGGCGACGAATGATGTGCTGGTTCGAGACCTTCTTCTTCTTGCGCGTACGAAGGCCCTTCGTCGGCTTACCCCAGGGGGTAACAGAGGGACGACCAGAGGTGTGGTTCTTGCCCTCGCCACCGCCGTGCGGGTGGTCGACAGGGTTCATGACGGTACCGCGGACGGTCGGGCGCACGTTCATGTGGCGCTTGCGGCCGGCCTTGCCGATGACGATGTTGGAGTGATCGGCGTTGCCGACCTCACCGACGGTGGCGCGGCAGGTAACGAGGATGCGGCGCATCTCGGAGGAAGGCATACGGACGATAGCGTACTTGCCCTCCTTACCCATCAGCTGGCAGGAGTTACCGGCGGAACGGGCGATAGCAGCGCCCTTGCCCGGCTGGAACTCGACGGCGTGGATGAGCGTACCGACGGGGATGTCGGCGAGGGGCAGAGCGTTGCCCGGCTTGATGTCGGCGTCAGAACCGGACATGATGGTCTGACCGACCTCGAGGCCCTTGGGGGCCAGGATGTAGCGCTTCTCACCGTCAGCGTAGTGCAGCAGAGCGATGCGAGCGGAACGGTTCGGATCGTACTCGATCGTGGCAACCTTGGCGGGCACGCCGTCCTTGTTGCGCTTGAAGTCGATCACGCGGTAACGACGCTTCACGCCGCCGCCCTGGTGGCGGGTGGTGATGCGGCCGTTGTTGTTACGACCGGCCTTCTTGGGCAGGGGCTCGAGAAGAGACTTCTCGGGCTTGGTGCAGGTGATCTCGGAGAAGTCGGAGATCGTCTGCCAACGCCTACCAGCGGAGGTCGGCTTAAGGTGCTTTACAGCCATTACAATCCCTTTCAATAGGAATCCGTTAGCCATCGCAGACAGGGATTCGAGGTTCTGCCTCGGGTGCGATGACACCGGACGTATACACGGTTCCGGGCGTGTCCATTTTATACGCCCAAAACCTTGAGCTCTCGCCTCCCCTATTTGGGAGGCATGAGCTCACTCAACAGCAGCGAGTCTTAGGCCTGGTTGCCAAAGACCTCGATGGTGTCGCCCTCGGCCAGCGTGACGATGGCCTTCTTCCAAGAACGGGTCTTGCCGGCGACATAGCGCACGCGCTTGGTCTTGGGCTTGACCGTCAGGGTGTTCACGCGAACGACCTTGACGCCGAAGATCTCCTCGACAGCGTCCTTGATCTGATACTTGTTAGCATCCTTGGCGACCTCGAACGTGTACTTGTTCAGCTCCATGCCGGAGAAGGAACGCTCGGACACGATCGGACGGATGATGATCTCGTGGGCGGTCATTTATGCAAGCACCTCCCCGAAGTGAGCGGCGATGTCGGCGGGCATCAGCACAGCGTTGTTGTTGACGAGATCGTAGGTGTTGGCCTCGTCAGCGGTGATGATGAACGTCTTGGGAATGTTGCGGAACGACAGGTAGGCGTTGACGTCCTCATCGCGAACGATGATGGTCAGACGCTTGCCCTCAAGGCCGAGAGCCTTGAGCATTGCGACGGCAGCCTTGGTGGAAGGCTTCTCGAAGCCGTAGTCGTCGACGAGCACGAGCTCGCCATCGGCCAGCTTGGCGGACAGCGCGGAGCGCATAGCCAGCTTGACCTCCTTGTTGTTCATACGCTTGGCGTAGGAACGGGGCTTGGGGGCGAAGACAACGCCACCGTGACGCCACTGGGCAGCACGGATGGAACCCTGGCGGGCACGGCCGGTGCCCTTCTGACGCCAAGGCTTCTTGCCGCCACCGGAAACCTCAGAGCGGCCCTTAGCGGACTGGGTGCCCTGACGCCAAGAGGCCATCTGGCACTTGACGATGTGGTGCATAACGTGGATGTTCGGCTCGATGCCGTACACCTCAGCGGCGAGCTCGGCCTCGGCGACCTTCTTGCCCTCGCTGTTCTTTACTTCAAACTTTGCCATTTAAGTGTTCTCCTTGGTATGACGCTGGGCTAAATGGGCTGGGCCCTTAGGCCATACGGATGGCGACGAGACCATTCTTGGCACCCGGGACAGCGCCCTTGACCAAGATGAGGTTCTGCTCGGCATCGATGCGGACAACGGAAAGGTTCTTGACGGTAACGCGCTCGTTACCCATGTGACCGGCCATCTTAACGCCCTTGAGGACGCGCGCAGGATAGGCGCACTGACCGATAGAACCGGGGTGACGCTGGAAGTGAGAACCATGCGTCATAGGACCGCGGCGCTGACCCCAGCGCTTGATGCGACCCTGGAAGCCCTTACCCTTGGAGGTACCGATGACGTCGACCTTCTCGACATCAGCGAAATCAGCGACGGTGACGACCTCGCCGACCTTGTGCTCCTCGCCGTTCTCGACGCGGACCTCACGAAGGAAGCGGACAGGCTCGACGCCAGCCTTGGCGAAGTGACCAGCCATGGGCTTGTTCACGTTCTTGGCCTTGATGTCGCCGAAACCGATCTGGACGGCGTCATAGCCGTCGGTTGCCTGAGTTTTAACCTGCGAGACAGCGCAGGGGCCAGCCTGGATGACCGTGACGGGAACGACGTTGTCGTCCTCGTCCCAAACCTGGGTCATGCCAATCTTGCGGCCGAGAATCATGCTGATCAAGATATGATCCCAACTCTCGCGTGGTCTTGGGACAATGCGTACACCACCGAGCGTACGCCCCTAGAGGACCACTACTTACACGACGTGCTCCCCAGCCTTGTATTGCGTCCGGACTACCTGACAACCCTATTAAGCAGGCATTTTGTCCAGCCAGAATACTCCCCTGGTTTCACACAGCTGTTTAGTATACACGGCTGCGGGCGTATCCATCGAGATTCATATTTCACTCACATTGTTTACGCAGGTAAAGTGCGTGGAGTCGCCTGGGGCCGGCAGAGCGGCGGCGAAATATATTAAGGTTGCTGCTCTGCCGGGCTTGGGAGACGACACGTTGACGCCTGCTTAACTCTGCTCGCTCAGGCTAAAGACTTTGTTGGGGATCCACTATTTGTTGGAGGGTGAATTTGCTTTGAAGCGGTTTGCCTTCCGCCTGTGGCTTTTTTGAATTGGCGGCTGACGCTGCCGCGACTTATTGCCAAGAGGACTTCAACACCATCGGCGCTCATGAGACGAGCGGGACACGGCGACCTCCTCAAGGCAGAAGAGGAAGGCCCGCGCTCCAGCTCCATTATCGCGGCATCCCGTTTCGGGGCGAAGAACTAGAGCACCGAGAACCGGATGAAATTGTACGTGCAGATCACGATGATGAGCACGAGGGCGAACACGTAGAGCTTATCGACCGCCGCCGAGTCCATCCGGCGCAGCAGGCGGCGCCCCACGACCGACCCAAGCACCGCCATCGCCGCCATGCCCAGCAGGACCACGGGGAGGAACGCGGGCACGCTGCCCGTGGCCAGCGTGTAGATGAGGCTCGCCGTCTGCGAGAACGCGATGATGAACAGCGACGCCTGCGCGGCGGGCTTGCTCTCCATGGCGAAGAAGAAGACGAGGATGGCCAGGTTGAAGGGGCCGCCGCCGATGCCGAGGAAGGACCAGCACGCCCCGGCGCAGAACCCTATGAGCGCCTGCGCCCACGCATTCTCGAGCTTGAGGCCCTTGATGCGCGCCTTGTTGAGCGTGTAGGCCAGCACGAGGACGGCGAGCACGATGAGCACGGCGGCCTGGACCGCGCCGACGAGCTCGGCGTCGGGGAACACGGACCCCAGCCGGTTGAACAACATCTTGCCGATCACGCCGCCCACCGCGGAGCTGACGGCGATGGGCGACATCGCCCGCGCGTCGATATCAGACTGCCCGCTCGCCGCGTTCTGCGCGAGCGTGGAGAGCGACATGATGAGCACCGACATGCTCGAGAGGAAGCTCACCGTGCTCACGCTCATGACGTTCATCGCGTCGACCACGGGCTTGATGATCACGCCGCCGCCGATGCCACAGAGCGGCCCCAGAAGCGACGCCAGGAAGCATACCGCGAAGACCAAGATGTATTGAGGACCCATCCGAACAAGCTCCTATCGATCGAGCAACACCCTATGCAACGAATTGCAAGCGTTCGTATCATTCAAAACCGCAGCGTATGGTTGTGGACTTTTACATATCTCGAACGCTGCTGCGCGATATGTCCCTATTTACGCCGCTCATGCGGAGCACCGTTGCGCCAAGGGCTAGGCGTCCCCGCCAATCTGCCTGCCGAGTCCATCAATGGCCCGCGCACCGTCTCGACACGCCGCTAGTAGTTAGCGAAGTAATCCTGGTTGAAGATGCACGCGTAGACGACGTCGAGCAGCAGCGCGGTGGAAACGCTCATGGCGAAGTGCCCGATGTTGTCCTCGCGGTGCATCCGGACAGGAAGTTGATGGTCGCCACGTCGGCGACACCCACGGCGTCCATCACGGGCTTAATGATGATGCCCCGCCGACACCGCAGATGGCACTGATGGTAGAGGCGAAAAACGCAATGGCGAATACGATTGCTAGCATATGAAGCGCCTAGACTCTTCCCTACTTGTCAGGCATGGCTGCTGCGAGCGTCCGCTCAGCGCGCTCGCAATAGGACGCGGCGCGCCCCTCGTCACCCTTGTTCTCGTACTGAACCGAGAGCATCTGGCAGAGCAGGGCCTCTTCCATGCCAGCCGCCTCCGACAACGCGCGCTCCATCTCGTCGATATAGGCATACGAGCCCTTGAGGAAGACGTCATAGGTGCGACGGTCGGCACGCGCAGCCTCGCGATCACCGTGCTCCTCGAGGTAGGAGAGCACCTCGCGTGCGTGGGGCTCATCCCCGATCTCCACGTAGAAGGAGAACGCCTTTGCCGCCAGCGCGAGTGTCTGCTCCTCGCTCATCTTGAGCGAACCCATCTCGCGGATGATGCGCTCGGATGCCTCGACGTCATCCATGGCAAGAGCTGCGTTCAAGCGCATGAAAAGCACGTTGTACTTGGGGTACAGCACGCTAGTGAGCGGGCGGTTCAGGACCTTGAGGTAGTTGTTGAGGTCGCCCTCGCGCAGGTACGCCTCGAGCTTGGCGAAGGTTGTGCGCTTTTGGACCTCCATGTAAATGGTGAACCCGACCGCAACCACTACGACCACAATGCCGATCGTCTTCATATCCATGGATAGGCCTTTCTCTTAACGTTGGAGGCGCGAGGGCCGGGGGCGCTCAAGCATAACGGCGGGCGCACGTCCCGCCACCAACTCGCCGTCACGAACATATCCCTCTTCGCGACCAGCGAGCTCCTCAATCAGGCAGGCACGGAGCACGGCGATGCGCGCGGCGCGCTCCGGAGCGTCGATGAGGTCGTGCTCCTCACGCGGATCGGCGTCCAGGTCGAAATACTGCTCCACCCCGGTCCGTGTGAACCAGATGTACTTGTCATGCGGGGTCACGATCCACTGGTTGGACTGCTCGCGGCTGCCGCTGTGCTCGCCGTGCAGGTATGCACGGTTCAGCGGCGCGGCGCCGGTAAGCTCGCCCATGAGCGAGGCGCCCTCCACGCCCTCGGGCACGGGCAGGTCGCACGCCTCGAGGATGGTGGGCATAAGGTCCATGAGTTCCACCGTGCTCTCGCTCACGCCGCGAACGCGCTCGCCGCCCGGCACATCGACGTTTTTGCCCACGTGCACGATGAAGGGGATGCGCGCGGAGCCCTCGTAGGGCAACACCTTGCGAAAGAGACTGTGGTCAAAGAGCATCTCGCCGTGGTCGGAGCAGAACACGATCACGGTGTCGTGGTAGGTCTCGTCGTTCTCGAGCGCCGTGATGAGCCGGCCGATCTGGTGGTCCATATGTGTGATGCAGGCATAATAGCCCGCCATGGCCTCGCGGCGCAGCTCGGCGTCGCGGCAGCCGTGCACGCTGTCCAAGATCATGCCATCGCGCTCGGTGGCATCGGCGTCATCCCAATCGCCAGCGGCAGGCGCGCGCAGCTCCATGTCGCGGTACAGATCGAAGTAGGTCTGCGGCGCGTCGAAGGGCGGGTGGGGCCGCACGAAGCTCGTCATGAGGAAGAACGGGCGCGTGCGATCGCGGGTCTCCAAAAAGCGGATGGACTCGTCCACCACCCAGTTGGTGGGGTGCAGGCGCTCCTCGTAGGCCCAGGGATGGGTGATCCAGGAGTTGTTCTCAACGCCCGAACCGTTCACGTCGGCGAATTCGCCCAGTTCATTTTTGAGGAAGCGCATGTAGTCGTCGGAGACGTTCTGGTGCATCCAGTACGGCAGGTTCGCCTTGCGGTAGTGGCCGATGTAGCCGTCATGCAGGCGCATGTGCTCGAAGCCGCAGCCCAAACGCGGCGGATGCACGTGCATCTTGCCTACCACGGCGGTCTGGTAGCCGCCGTCGCGCATCTCCTGCGCGAGCATATGGTCGTACTCCCACGCGATACCGTCCTGGTAACTCACGCGGCCCGTGCCCGCGGGCGTCTTGCCGCAAAAGAGGGCGGCGCGCGCCGGGATGCAACTCGGGCAGGCGGAGTAGGCGTTCTCGAACAGCATGCCGTCGGCGGCGAGCGTGTCCAAGTAGGGCGTCTGCACGTCCGGATGGCCGTCGATACCCAGGCAGTCGCCGCGCATCTGGTCGCACATGATAAGGAGAACGTTGGGTTGCTGGGGCATAGGGAACTCCAAACTCACGGGAACGGGATGAAGATTGAGTGGTCAAGGCGGGAGGGGCGCAGAGCCCCACACAACTACGACGAGGCAAAACCCGGGCAGGATCAGCGCCGCGTGAACATGCGAGCCACGCGCTGCAGGCCGGGATAGGCGTACTCCAAAAACTCACGCAGCCCGCAGTAGCCCGCATCGTAATAGGCGATGTTCAGGCGCTTGCAGTTGCGATGGCAAATGCCCTCAAAGGGGCAATCGGCGCACCGCGCGCAATCGCGACGCGGCTCGTTCAAAAACATGCGCATGGTCTCACAGGTCGCCATTGCCTCAAGGGAATCGACGCGAATATCGCCCACGCGGTACTCATCCAGCGCATAGAAGTCGCACGGATACACCGAACCGTCGCTTTCCACCACGAACTGCGGAGCGCAGCGGCCGAGCATACCGCACTGCGACGGAAACTGCCCGAGCGCCATCTGCATGACGTTCTCGAACAGCCAGATGCTCACATAGCGCCCAGCACCGAGCTCGCGCCACCACAAGTCGAACAAGCGGCGGTAGAACGAGGAGAAGGCACGCGGGTCGAGCGAGAACGTGTCCCGCTCATCGTCGAGGCCCGGCAGGCACGGGATGAACTGGATATGGGTGATCTTCTCCTGCTTGATGAAGGAGAAGACGCGCTGTGGATGCGCCGCCATCTGCGAGGTGAGGACCGAGAGTATGTTGACGTCCACGCCGCGCTCGCGCAGCAGGCGAACGCCGCTCATGACGCGCGCGTACGTAGCGGCACCGTGCGCATCGGGACGCATCGAATCGTGCAGGTCGCGATAAGCGTCAACCGAGACTCCGATGAGGAACCCGTGCTCGCGGAAGAACTCGGCCCATTCCTCTTCGATCAGGTAGCCGTTGGTCTGCAACGCCCAGCTCACCCGCTGGTTCTCACGGCGCTCCTCCACCCGCGCGACGAACGAATGGAAGAAGTCAAGGCCGGCCAGGGTGGGCTCGCCGCCCTGGAAGGCGAAAGAAATGTGCGCATCACTCGCCACGGCGAGTGCACGGTCGATGATGGCACTTGCCACGTCTTCGCCCATGACGCGGGCGCTCCGCTCCTCGCGATGAGCAGCGACATCGCAGTAAAAGCAGTACCTGCACCGCATGTTGCAAGCACTCGATGCCGGTTTTATCAAAAAGCCAATATGCTTCGCGCACATGGCACATACCCCCCCTTCGCACAGGCTAGCCCTCACTCATCGGGCCGGAAACCACCTCCTTACCCGAGGCGGCGCATCCGGCCCGCACAATCACCGCATGAATCTTAGGCCAAGCCCAGGCGCTCCTTTTGCTCGGCCGGGGACTCATGCTCCTCCAGGCCGCGCAGCAGCAGGTCAATCATGCGCTGTTCGGCGTGGTCGTCCTTGCCGGCGAGATTATTAACCTGGCCGTAGTCACTCTCAAGGTCGAACAGCATCGTCTGCTCGACCTCGGCGAGCGGCGTGGCTCCCTCGATCTGGGCCGGCTTCTTACAGGGGATCTTGAACAGCGGGTACTTGGTGCGTTTGAAGTAGCGGCCACACTCAATCTCCTCCGGGCAGTCCGAACCCATCTTTTTGCGGATGGTGTGCGGCAGTGCGGTGTACTCGAAGCACGGCTGGTTGCCGACGACCGGCGCGCGGAAGTAGGTGTAGCGGCCGTCGGTGACGTTGACGGTCATGGCGTGCACGCCGTACAGGGCGTAGCCACGCGTGGGCGCGTCAGCATCCGTCATGAGCGGCACGAGGGAGGTGCCGCACACATCTGCGGGAATCTCGCAGCCGTGGGCCTCAAGCACCGTGGGCATGATGTCGATTGCCTGAGTGAGCTGGCGGGCATGCTCGCCGGCGCGGGCGTTACCCGGGAAGTGCACAATGAACGGCAGATGCGCGAGCTCGTTATACAGGTGCATGTAGTTTTTGCCCATGTAGTCGCGCTCGCCCAGGAAATAGCCGTGGTCGGTGGTGACCATGACCATGGTATCGTCCAGCATCCCGCGCTCCTCGAGCTTGTCGATGAGCCTACCAAACCAGCGGTCGGTCATGGTGACGAGGGCCTTGTAGCGGCGCTGCAGGTAGTCCTCCGCGCCCTTGTTGACGTCGGTGGCGGAGACGCGCTTGTACTCAGGAATCTCGAAGTAGTCGCGGTCGAGCTCGCCAGTGCCGCCGTACATCTCCATGTACTTGTCGGGCACATCGAAGGGCTCGTGCGGGTCGAAGGCCTCAACCATAAGGAAGAAGTCGTCGGCCCCAGCATTGCCGTCGATCCAGTCGCAGGCGGACTGGAAGGTCTTGGGGCTCGGCATGTCCTCTTCGTTGGGCCAGAGCTGACGGTTCTTCTGGTACTGCTCGCGCACGCGCCCGTAGAAGGTCTCGGGCATGTTATTCGGCTCATCGATGCGGCTGACCCACGGGTCGCCCTCCTGGCCGCGGTAGTAATCCCAGGTGTTGAACTCCTGGAGGTAGCCCTCGCCACCGGTGCGTAGGTAGTGGCAGTGGTCGGTGGTGATGTGGCAGAAGTTGCCGTTCGCGCGCAGGCAGGCCGGCAGCGTCACATCGAAGGGCTCGATGGGGCCCCAGGGGCGCTCGAGGAAGTTGTAGCGACCGGTGAGGATGTCGCGGCGGGCAGGCATGCAGGGAGCCGAGCCGATCCAGTGGTTGTCGAACACGCAGGAACGCTCGGCAAAGGCATCGAGATTGGGGGTCTGGACGTCGGTTGCGGGGTTGTAGCACGACAGGACGTCGCGACGCAGAGTATCCATGAGCACGAGGACGGTTCTCATTGGCATCCTTTCGATAGTTGGATTTGCCAGATGGCGATACGCCAAAGGCACATGGGCATAATGGAGCGCACCCCGATCGCGCACGATGGAGAGCACATGAGACAACGAGGCCCGCGCCCGGCATGCGGGGCGCGGGCATCAAACGATTTGCCTTTTGATAAGCTCGCGATTAGGCGAAGATCTTGAACGCCGGGAAGTAGAAACCGATAGCGGCGAACACAAGGGAGAACACAATCAGACCGATGATGATCTGGGCGGAGTTCTTGCCCTGGCCCTTCTTGAGCAGGCGATAGCAGATGAAAGTCAGAACGACAGGCAGCAGGAAGGGCAACACCTTATCGAGCTGGTCCTGGAGCACCAGCGGGTCACCCTCACCGAAGGCGAACTGCACGGCAAGCTTGAGCTTAACGGTCGTGGCGATCAGGCCGCCGGTGACCATGACGCCCAGCACGTTGGCGAGGTTGCCCAGACGGTCGAAGACCTGGACGCCCGCCTTCTCGACGAGCTCCATGCCCATCTCGTAACCCTTGTGCAGGCCGAAGTACTTCAGCGGCCAGTACAGCAGGTTGATGAGCAAGAACATCACGAGCGGACCCACAATGGAGCCGTTGTCGACGCACATAGATGCGCCGATGGAGCCGGCGATCGGGAACCAGGTGAGGTTCAGCAGGGAGTCACCAAGGCCGGCGAAGGGACCCATGAGGGAGGTCTTGATGCCGACGACGGTGTCCTTCTGATCCTCATCCGTGGTCTCCTCCAGGGCGGCGGTGATGCCAAGGATGAAGGGGATCGCGAGCGGGTGGGTGTTGAAGTACTCGAGGTGGCGCTTCATGGCGTTAACGCGCTCCTCCTTGGGGGCGTCCTTGTAGAGCTCCTCGAGGACAGGGGCAAAGCAGTAGGTCAGGGACAGCGACTGCATGCGCTCGTAGTTGTGCGCGAATTGGCAACCCTGGGTGCGCAGCAGGACCTTGTTCAGGGTGGAGTTGGAGATCTTACCCATTAGAGATCGTACTCCTCGTCATCATCGGAGCCGGCGGCAGAGGCGGCGGCAGGGGCGGGTTGATTCTTCTGGCCCTCGGTAATGACGTCCCACACGCCGGCGGCGGCGCAAGCGGCGAGCGCGATGCCCACGGTCGGGACGTTGAGGAAGGCGGCCATGATAAAGCCGAGCAGCAGGAAGATCCACATGTTCTTCTTCATCATCATGGTGAGGAGCATGGCCAGACCGACGGCGGGCATCATGCCACCGGCGGTGGAGAAGCCGGTGAGGACCCACGGAACCTGGTTCTGCAGGAAGGCCATGATGTCCTCGATCACGAAGGAGCCGATGCCCGTGGCGATGAAGACGGGAACGGCGCGGGTCAGGAAGAAGCACAGGGCGCCGGTCCAGAAGAACTTGTTGACGGCGTTGAACTTACCGGACTCGATGGCCTTGTCGGCACCGTGGACAAGCGAGACGTTAGTGGTCATGACCAAGATGTTCAGCTGCTGAACCAAGGTGGCGGTGGGGATGCCGATGGCGACTGCCAGGGCGATGGCGCTGGCGGTGTCGGTGGAACCCATGATGCCCAGGGCGGCACCGACGATGGTGCCGGAGATGACATCCGGCGGAACATAAGCGCCGATGTTGTTGACGCCGAGCCACATGAGCTCCATGGTCGCGCCGATCATGATGGCGGTCGTCATGTCACCGAGGATGATGCCGACGCCGACGGATGCCAGCAGGGGCTTGCGGAAGCCCAGGTGGGGACCGAACTGGTCCCAAGTGCACAGACCCGCCCAGATGGCGAGCAGAAGTGCCTGAAGCATAAGCCTCTCCTTCCCTATTCGCCCATCGTTCCCTCCGATGGGCACGCCCCGGGTTCACATGCCCGGAGATGGTTACTTACTTAGTAGTTCTTGAGGAGCTCGGACACGGGCTCCTTGGAATCGCGCGTGGTGGTCTGCATCCAGCAGTCGACGCCGAGGCCAATGAGCTCCTCGAAGGCGGCCTTTTCCTCGGCGGTGACGGACATGTTCTTGTGCAGGCGATGACGCTGCTCGTTGAAGCGCATGCCGGAGACGTTCAGGTAGTCGAACGGCAAGCCGTTCTCGTGCAGCTTGAGGGCGTCGATGGGGTTGGTGAAGAGCACCATCGTGGCCTTCTTGAGCTCGGTCTTCTTGAGGACCTCAATGAACTTCTCGACACCGAAGACGGAGACCTTGATGTCGGGGGCGGCGAGGCCGGCGACGGACTTCTGGACGGGGTCGTTGGCGACCTTATCCGAGACAATGATTGCCGATTCGATGCCGAAGTCGGGAATCCAAGTGGTGGCGACCTGACCGTGGATCAGGCGGTCATCGATGTCGACGAGTTTGAGTGCCATGATGTTCTCCTTTTCGTTTGCACGTTCCTTCAGTACCGTTTACGAATGCTCTGCTCGATCGAGGCGCCCACTCGGGGGATACGGGTGAGCGCCACTCGAATCGACGGGCTAACGAGCCTAGAGGTCCAAATCGTCCTCGTCTGCCTCCACGGCCGGAGCGGGAGCCTTGATCTCCTGCTGGGCCCCGGCGTGAGCGGCAGTGAGCTGGGCACGGACCGCGTCGGCGGAATCGAGGCCATCGCGGGTGAGCAGGAGCTCGACCGCAACGGGCATGGACAGGCCAGTGTAGGCAACCATGTTCATGCCGTTGAGCAGGCAGCGGGTAGTCACGTTGAATGGGGTGCCGCCGTAGATGTCGCATAGGGTGACGACGAGTTCGCACTCGGCGCTGAGGGTCTCGTAAGCCTCGCGCATCTCGGACTCGAAAGACTCCAGGCTCTTCTCGGCGGTGAGACCAAGAGCGATGACATCAGGCTGCTTGCCCGCAATCATCTCGACGGCGCCGAGGGCGGCCTGAGCGAACTCTCCGTGACTTGCAAGGATGACACCGATACGCATCTTCTGTCCTTTCATACTTATTAATTCTCTTCGTTCTGTTCGTTCTGTTCGTTCTGTTCGTTCTGTTCGTCTATATTTGTTTATTGGTCAAGAGATGATTTTTGGAATGAGCTCTATTTACCTCCTATTTGATGGTTTTTTCCGTGAGCGTTATGTTTTGACCGGTGAAAGGTAATGTGCCTTCGTGAACGGTTTGCGTTTATTTATGTTGTTCGTTTACATTGAAATAAGAACAAACGCTCGATGAGGGAGTCGGCACTCATGAAATCCGAACGCCAGCAGGCCATTCTCGACTTGCTCGATCAACATCATTCGGTTTCGGTAAACGAGATATCTAATACCCTATCTGTTTCGGATATGACCATCAGGCGTGACCTGGCCGAGCTTGCCGACAAGGGCCTTCTTGTGCGCGTACACGGAGGGGCTCAGCTTCCACACTCCGCCCACGGAACAGCCCTTTCACGTTTGACCCCGCATGAGGAGAAACGTCGTTTTCAAGTTGATCAGAAACGTGCCGCTGCTATAGCCGCCGCCCAAACCGTCTCAGCCGGCGATACGATCTTTCTCGGTGGAGGCTCCACTCTCGAGCTCATGTGTTCGTATTTGCCCCAGGAGGACATACGCGTCGTCACCAACAGTCTTCCCGTGCTGAACCTGCTAGCCGACAATCCACATATAGATCTATTCTTTGTTGGTGGCATGATGCGTCACGACACGCGAGTTTTCACCATGCCATACAACGGCCGCGGCCCCTACGGTCTATCCGCTCCCAAGGCCTACGTCTCGGCAACCGGTATTTTTGGAAACGAGGTCTTTGGCTCTCGTCCCGATGCAGCCATGGTCCTCTCAGACGCTCTTTCTCGAGCTCAGGAGCGTTATCTTGTTGTAGATGCTGAAAAAGTCGGAAGGCGCGACTTCTGCCTTTTCACCACACTGGAGGATATGACCGCGGCATTCATTAACGAGGACGCAGACCCCCGGACCATCGAGGCCCTCCGCGCCTATACCTCCGTCATTACCGCATAATCCAATTGGCAAGCCATGCTTAAACCCGAACGTCACGAACAATTACTTGAGCTGTGCGCTCAGCGCGGAATGGTCACTGTTGCCCAAGCCGCAACAATCTTTGGTATATCTGAAATGACCGCTCGAAGAGACTTCGATGAGCTCTCGCGACGCGCTGGCGTCATCCGCGAGTACGGTGGCATCCGACTTTCAAGCGGCTCCCCCATTGCCGAAGAGGTCCCGTTTTTTGAAAAGCTCTCAATCCGCTCCCCTGAAAAAGAGCATATCGCACGCACCGCTGTCAACCTCATCAGAGAGCGCGACACCATCTTCCTCGGACCAGGTTCGACTTGCGCTCTCATCGCCCGTGCGCTGCCGCGCATGCGGCTGCGCGTCATCACAAACAGCATCATCGTGCTGAACATGCTCCAGACGCGTAACGATGTGGAGATCTGGGCCCTGGGAGGACAGTATCGCAAACGATCGGGTTCTTTCGTCGGGCCCATCGCCGAAGATGCTCTCGCCCCGCTCGGTATCGACACTTGCTTTATCGGCACCAACGGCGTACTCGCCCAATCCATCTCCTGTTCTAACCTTGAGGAAGGACGCTTACAGGCGCTCGCTTGCGATCGCGCCGCCAAGCGTTACCTTGTCTGCGATTCAAGCAAGATCGGACAGATGGACTTCTTCGGCTTCTTCAATCTCGATCAAATGGACGCACTCATCACCGATGCAAATGTCAACGACAAACAGCGTTCCATGGTTCTCGAATCAACTCGCATCATCGTCGCAGAATAGGCCTGTTTTGATTTAGCTGGACACCACAGCAAAGACCCCGATTCGATAAAGCCGAATCGGGGTCTCATTATTCGCATCAAATCGCAAATAGGTCAGCAGCTACTTCTCAGTGTAGACGCTCTCGCCACCGAGATAGGTCTCGACGAGGGATAGGTCGGGGTTGAGGACGACAACCTCACCCACGTAATCGGAGGTGCCGGCACCGGTGAGCACCACATTGAGGCGACCGTCGCCCATGGCGCGGGCGTCGGCCAGGAACGCCTCGACGGCCTCAAGGTTATCCTTGTAGATGTTCAGCGTGTCAAGCCAAAGCTCGGGAGACGACACGTTGATGCCTGCTTAACTCTGCTCGCTCAGGCTAATGACTTTGTTGGGGATCGATGATTTGCTGCAAGGTGAACTTGGATTGAGACGTGTCGCCCTCTTCTCCCGACTTTTCCTCGTCAAAATCGAAGATCATGATGGCGCAGTTGGGGAGTTTTGTTGGGAGCTCGAAGCCCTCGGGGACTGCAGCCTTGATGAATTGGCGGCTGGCGCTGCCGTGGCTTACTGCTAGGAGGGTTTCGATGCCCTCGGCGCTTATGAGATTGGTGAGGGTGTCTACCATGCGCTCTTGCAGTGCCTGGCTTCCTTCTCCTCCGAATGGGATTAAGTCCTCGCCCGGATCCCAGACGTCGGTGGGCAGAGCGTCGTGGGGGCCTTCTTCGAAGGTGCCGTAGCAGCGCTCGATGATGCCTTCACAGGGCTCGACTGCTGCGTCCGGGCCGAGGAGCTCGCATGCGACGAGATTTGCCGTGTCCATGGCTCGGCCTAAGGGCGAAGAGACCACTTTGTCGGGGACGACGCCGTGGCCCTTGAGCCATGCGGCTGCCATTCCCGCTTGTTTGCGGCCCAGGTCGGTCAGCGGTGAATCGCAGCGGCCCTGGACCAGCTTTTTGACGTTGAACTCCGTCTGACCGTGGCGGAGTAGATACAGCTTCTTCATGCTCTCCCCTTCTGCATAACCTGCTTTGCCGGCACAGCCTTACTCGTGGGCATGGCCTACGTAGTCTTCGTCGATAGTGATTTTGGCGACCGACTTGGGATAATCCGATTCGACCCGTTTCGCCAACGCGCGCTTTAGGTCCTCGGCGCTCATCGCCAAATCCGAGGGACGCACGCAGTCAAAAATCACGTTGGTGTGCGTGGGGCCCGGAACACAGCGTAGGTCGTGGATCGAGAGGCGACCATCGATCTCCTGGGCCATTGCGTTGATGCGCAGGCGCATGCTCGCCACCTTTGGATCGTCGGTCACGATGGGGTCGTAGTGAAGTGTGACAATCATGCCGTCTTCGTTCCTAAACGACTGCTCAATATTGTCGAGCGTGTCGTGACTTTCCAGCGGGCTGGCCTCGGCTGCCATCTCGGCGTGAGCGCTTGCGAACTTCCTGCCCGGGCCGTAGTCGTGAACCATCAAATCGTGAACGCCCAAAACGCCGGGATAGCTCATGATCTTGTCTCGAATGTGCTTGACCAGCTTAGGATCGGGCGACTGACCCAAAAGCGGGCTCACCGTATCTTGAATAAGTTCAAAGCCGCTCCAGCCAATATAGGCGCCAACGGCAAGGCCAACCCATGCGTCAAGATTGATGTGCGTCACCTGCGAAACAATTGCGCACGCCAGCACGGCGCTCGTAGCAAGAACATCGTTCTTGGAATCCTGTGCGGTCGCATGCAGCGTCTCGGACTCAATGCGATCGCCGAGCTTTTGGTTGAGGGCCGCCATCCACAGCTTTACAACCATCGAAAGCGCTAGGACTGCCACCAGGGCAAGCGAGAACTCGACAGGCTCCGGGTTGACAATACGCTCCACCGAGGACTTCACCAGTTCGATGCCAATAAGCAGCACGAGCGCCGCCACGACCAAACCCGAGAGATACTCGTAGCGACCGTGGCCGTAAGGATGCTCGGGGTCGGCCGGCTTGCTCGCCAGCTTAAAGCCCAGCACGCTCACGATGTTCGAGCTGGCATCGGACAGGTTGTTCATGGCATCCGCCACGATCGAAACCGATCCCGAAACCACACCAATTGCGCCCTTCGCAGCACAAAGCGCAACATTGGCGACAATACACACCATGCCCGTCAACGTACCCACACGTGCACGGTCGCCCTGCGCACGACGAACAATCCACTCGACCATCTGCATCCGCCCCCACGGTACTACCTATATATCTATTGCTCAAACGGATTGTAGTGTAGCCACTTTGTCCCCCAGATACAAAAAGGCCGCAACCCACACGGGTCACGGCCTTGGAATGTGACGTGCGGGGCTGTCCCTTTGTCGATCGATTTATGCGCTTGCCTCGGCCACGCTCTCCGAAGTTTCGAGCGAATCGGCTTCGTCTTCTGCCGTCTGCCCCTTCGCCGGCACCACGCCAAAGCAGTAGCTCAGCGCCGCAGACACCGCAAATGCCGTGCCGCCGGCAGCGCAGCACCACAGCAGGTTCGAGATGCCGCCCGTGGCAAAGCCAATAACCATGAGGACATTCGTCATGCCGATGGTATAGGCCGTAACGTGGCCCACGGCCGCAACAAGGCCTCCGACGGCGCCGCCAATGGCCATGCACGTCAGGCACCTGCCATATTTAAAGCCGCAACCGTACAGCGCCGGCTCGCTTACGCCACCAAGCACGCCCGAGATCGAATAGCCCAGCATGAGCGCCTTCTCGTCCTTATCCGCAACGCGAAGCGACGCGCCAAAGGGCATGCCCCAAACGGCGAACGTTGCCATCGTCGCGGCGATCAGGATGCACGAATCCGTTCCCACACTCATAAACTGCGCATAGGCGAGCGATAGGACGACGTTGCTGACGCCGGCGATCTTTAGGAACTCCCAGCCCGCGGCAAGCCCCATGAGCGTGAGCAGCGACACGATGCCACCGGAATTGCCAAGCATAAACATAAGCTGGCCCAACAGCATGCCCAGATAGCTGCCCGCCGGCGCCGTAATACACAGCGAAACCGGAACCATGACAAGCATGGTCGCAAACGGAACGAACGAAAACGCCATGGCCTTAGGGATAACGCGCTGAAAGAAACACTCCACTCGCCATAGCACGGGCACCGAGATGAGAACCGGAATAACAGTCGT
Source organism: uncultured Collinsella sp. (assembly GCA_902478995.1). Taxonomy (GTDB): domain Bacteria; phylum Actinomycetota; class Coriobacteriia; order Coriobacteriales; family Coriobacteriaceae; genus Collinsella. The sequence goes on along the minus strand of CABSNF010000010.1, from coordinate 3,380 downwards.
CGTGTAATCGTTGACCGGCGCGGGAAGCAGACCATACACGGAAGTCATCGATGCCCCCGTCGTCGATGCGGCATCGACGAGCTTAAGCAGATCGGGCGCAATCAATACGCCGCCCAGCATCATGCCTAGCTGCTCCGAGCAACCGAGCTGACGGGCGGCCGCCCAACCAAGATAAATGGGCAAAAAGTAGTAGCCGGCGTTATAGAGCCAACTGTAGAACAGGCGATAGATTTCGGAATCGGCAGACCACAGGCCCAGCATACCTTCGCCCATAATGACGGCGACGGTGCGGAACAACGCCGCGCAGACAATAAACGGCAGCGCCGACATCATGCTTTTGGACAGATAGTCCACCACGGCCATGGCGTTTGATGAAACCGTCGTTGTAAACGAGGTGTTAGAAACTTGTGACATGGAACGCCTTTCCCAATGTGACATGCGAGCTTTCCCTTTGTCACATCGTGCGGTACTGACCGATTGCGCGGTACTTTTCGTAGCGGAGGTTTGTGAGGGTCGCGTCGTCGAGCTGCCCAAGCGTATCGAAGGCATCAAATGCCGAGGACATGACGGCACCGGCGATCTCCTCATGCGACAGGCCCCTATCGTCAACAATGCCGTCGATGATGCCGAGCGCCAACAGATCGGGGGCCGTGAGCTTAAGCGCCTCGGCGGCCTCATTCGCGCGCTCGGTATCCTTCCACAGGATCGACGCACAGGCCTCGGGGCTCACGACCGAATAGGCCGAGCTCGAGAGCATCAGGATGCGGTCGGCCACGGACAGCGCCAGCGCGCCACCAGAGCCGCCCTCGCCTGTCACCACCGAGACAATCGGTGTCTTGAGGCCGCTCATCTCCATGAGATTCTGGGCAATCGCCTCGCCCTGGCCGCGCTCCTCGGCACCGATGCCGCAAAACGCGCCCGAAGTATCAACCAGGCACAGAACCGGTCGACCAAACTTTTCGGCCTGGCGCATAAGGCGACGCGCTTTGCGGTAGCCCTCGGGATGTGCCATACCAAAGTTGCGACGCATGCGCTCTTTGGTCGTGGTACCGCGCTCGACGGCGATAACCGTCACGGGTCGCCCGTCTTTCCAGCCAATGCCAGCCACCACAGCGGCGTCGTCGCCAAAGTAACGGTCGCCATGCAGCTCCACAAATCCATCCAGGCCCAGCGAGATCATCTCGCCCGCCGTGGCGCGATCTGCCGAGCGGGTCTGTTTGACAATCTCGAGCGCGGTTTTTGGTGCGGTCGAGCGCTTAAACAGATGTCCCAGCTTTTTGCCGCGGCGACCCGTATGCACGATCTCGTGCGGTGCCCCCAGGCCGGGCGCGTGCCCTTCGTGCAGCGCCAGCAGCTCGCCTACCGTGAGCGCAATCTCGCCACGCGGAACAACGGCATCGCAAAAGCCGTGCTCCAGCAAAAACTCGGAGCGCTGGAATCCCTTAGGCAGGCGCTTGTGCATGTTCTGCTCAATCACGCGCGGTCCGGCAAATGCCGTCAGGGCATCGGGCTCGGCCAGGATAATGTCGCCCTCCATGGCAAAGCTCGCGGTCACGCCGCCAGTCGTGGGGTCGGTGAGCACCGTGATATACAGGCCGCCCGCCTCGCTGTGGCGCCTAACCGCCGCAGAAATCTTGGCCATCTGCATAAGCGATGTCACGCCCTCTTGCATGCGCGCGCCGCCCGAAACGGTAAAGCCGACGACTGGCAATCCCAGCTCGGTCGCACGCTCAAATGCGCGACAGATCTTCTCGCCCACCACGGAGCCCATCGAGCCCATCATAAAGTTGGCGTCCATAAAGAAGAGTGCCGTATCGCAACCGCAGATTTTGCCCCTGCCGCACACAACGGCATCGCGCTCGCCCGAACGCTCGACCGCGCCCTTGAGCTTGTCGGCATAGCCGGGAAACGAGAGGAAGTCCTCCGACGCCAGATTGGCATCCCATTCCTCAAACGTGCCCTCGTCGACCGTCATGCGCATGCGCGCACGACCGCTCACGCGAAAGTGCTTGCCGCAACGAGGGCAGACCTCGAGGTTGTCGTGCAGGCGCGCCTCATCGATCACACGGCGGCACTCCGGGCACTTGATAAACACGTGGCGCGCGGGAAACTCGGCGCACGACTCGGTCATCGGCCCCTCGAGGACGTTGACCGCCTTCGCTTTTCTATTCATCAGCATAGAGATGCCCCATCAGATCGGTGTGGTACATGCCCGACAAGAACTCATCGTTTGCCAGCACGTCGAGCTGAAGCTCGCTGTTTTCGCTCACGCCCTCAATCACAAGCTCGCCCAGGGCCGAGCGCATCTTGCGAATGGCGCCGTCACGCGTGGGCGCACACACGATGAGCTTGCCGAGCATGGAGTCGTAGTACGGCGGAACGTTCGCACCGGTAAACATGGCGGAATCCCAGCGCACGCGCGGACCACCCGGCACACGCAACGCGGTGACCGTTCCGCATGACGGCAGAAAGTCCGGCGTTTCGGCATTGATGCGGCACTCCATGGCGTGGTTGCGCACCGGTACGTCCTCCTGCTCAAAGGGCAGAGGCTGGCCGGCTGCCACGCGCAGCTGCCACTTGACCAAGTCGGTATCGGTCACAAACTCCGTAACCGGATGCTCCACCTGCAAGCGCGTGTTCATTTCCATAAAGTAGAAATTGCCGTCGTCCGAATACAGGAACTCGATGGTACCGGCTCCTTCGTAGCCGACGGCACGAGCCAGGTCACGCGCCGCCTTGTGCATGCGAGCACGAATGTCGTCGTGTCCGTCGAGGCACGGTGCGGGACTCTCCTCGATCAGCTTTTGGTTGCGGCGCTGCACCGAGCACTCGCGCTCGCCGAGCGAAAACACATGACCCTGTTTATCGGCCATAATCTGCACCTCGACGTGATGCGCCGGCGCGACGAACTTCTCCATGTAGCACTCGCCGTCGCCAAAAACGGCCTCGCCCTCGGCACGCGCCTCGATGAACGCCTTTGCCGCATCTTCCACGCGCTCGACCTTGCGAATGCCGCGACCGCCGCCACCAGCACGCGCCTTAATAAGCACGGGGCAGCCAATGCGCTCGGCCTCGGCCGTCGCCTCCTCGGGGCTTTTGAGCAAATCGCAGCCCGGCACGATGGGCACGCCCGCCGCGGCAGCCGTTCGGCGCGCGGCGTCCTTGTCGCCCATGCTGTCGATCACCTCGGCCGAAGGACCGACAAACGCCAGGCCATACTTGTCGCAGTCGCGCACAAAGCTCGCCTTCTCGGAAAAGAAGCCATAGCCGGGATGAATTGCCTTAGCTCCCGACTTTACGGCACAGGTGAGCACGGCATCGTCGTTGAGGTAGCTCTCGGCAAGACGCGGGCCGCCGATGCAGTACTGTCTCTTATACAC
>CABSNF010000009.1 GCA_902478995.1 uncultured Collinsella sp. | reverse complement strand
GGTGTTCGTGTGCGCTTGAGCGAAGCCGCGATGTGGGGGTCACCGCCGCAGAACTCATCCAGGCGCCCGTATAGCGAGCGGGGGAGGAAGCACTGTCCATCCGCGAAGATATCGAAGGTCACATCGTGGCCGGCGGCAATGCGATGGATGCGGTGGGCAATGCCGCAATCGAGCGGTCGGCTCAAAATGCGCGTAGCACGTGAGGTGTCGGTGGGCGTATCTTCGTCGAGCCGCCAGACGCTGGCGCCGTTGGCGCAGACCGCGTAGTGCACGGCGGGATGGGCGAGAATGGGCTCAAAGATGCCCGACAGCGGGCGCCCCGTGCAGGGAACAAACTCGATGCCACGACGTGCGAGCTCGTCGAGCATTGCCCAAGTGGCGTCGCTCATCTGCTTATCGCTCGTCAGCAGCGTCCCATCCATATCGGAAAACACAATCATTCGTTGCGATCCTTTCTACTGGCATAAAAAGTGTGGCCAAGGGCTTGGGTCCCTGGCCACGCTCGAGTTCTATAACGGTCTGCGTCCTAACGATCGGCGAGTGGCTTGTACTCCAGCGGCTCGATAACCGGGCGATACGCGGGACGGATGATGCGGTGCGCGCAGAAGAGCTCTTCCATGCGGTGTGCCGACCAGCCGGCCATGCGGGCGACGGCGAACAGCGGCGTAAAGAGCGTCTCGGGCACGCCGAGCATCTTGTAGATAAAGCCCGTGTACAGGTCGATGTTGGCGCAGATGGGCTTGGTCATGCCGTGGTCGCGCATGACCTGGGGTGCCAGGCGCTCGATGCGCTCGATGAGCGCGAACTCCTCGCCCAGGTCCTTCTTGGCGGCAAGCGTGCGCGCGTAACGACGGCAGACCTCGGCGCGCGGGTCGCTCAGCGTGTAGACGGCGTGGCCCATACCGTAGATGAGACCCGTGCCGTCGAAGGCCTGCTTGTCGAGGATCTTGCCCAGGTAGGCTGCGACCTCGTCCTCGTCCTCCCAATTGGAGACGTGCGCACGGATGTCCTCGTGCATGGACACGACCTTGGCGTTGGCGCCGCCGTGGCGCGGGCCCTTGAGTGAGCCGATAGCCGCGGCGTAGGCGGAATACGGGTCGGTGGCCGAGGAGGACAGCACGCGGCAGGCAAACGTGGAGTTGTTGCCGCCTCCGTGTTCGGCATGCAGCATGAGCATCACGTCGAGCAGCATGGCTTCGTCGCGGGTGAATGCCATGCCGCCGCGCAACACCTGCAGGATGGTCTCGGCGGTGGAGAGACCGGGTGTGGGGTGCGGTACATGAACCTCGGAGCCGCGGCGCTTGGCGACCGAGGCCATATGCGCGAAGGCGGCGATGCGGGGGAGACGGGCGAGCATGGAGATGGCGACGTCGATTTCGTGCTCGGGCGTAATGGCGTCGGGCTCGGCGTCGAAGGCGTAGAGCAGCAGCACGGCGCGCTGAAGCACATTCATGATGCTCGACGACACCGTGGTCATGGGGAACTCTTTGACGTACTCATCGCTCAGGTGCCTAAAAGCGCCCAGACGTCCGCAAAAACCGTCGAGCTCCTCTTTGTTGGGCAGCGAGCCCGTGATGAGCAGGTAGGCGACCTCTTCGTAGCCATAGCGATTCTCGGCCTGGGCGTTGTTGACCAGGTCCTCGATGCTGTAGCCGCGCAGCGTAAGCTTGCCCTGGTCGGGCACGACTTTGCCGTCGACCTTGTTGTAGCCGTGCACGTCCGAGATGCGGGTAAGGCCCGCGACCACGCCCGAGCCATCGGCATTGCGCAGGCCGCGCTTGACGTTATGCTCTACGAACAGGCCCTCGTCGTACGGGGCGGTCGGCAGGCCGTGGTAGAGGTTTTCGCTTTCGGGCGAAATCTGACGGCTCGCCTCGTAATCCAGAACCAGGCGGCTCAGGTGATCGTCGAAGCGGTAGTAGATTTTCTTGGCGTCGTAGGCCATGCGCGCTCCTCTCCGGTCCGCTTTGGGGCCGCGCGCTTGGACGATATGACGTCAAGCTGCCCCGAGCGGCTTGTTCGCTACAGGCGGTACATAAAGTTAAAGACGTCCTCGCGCTGGATGGACACGTTGACGCCCGAAAGCTCGCCGGCCTCGGCCAGGGCCTTCTGCAGCTCGGCGAAGTCGAGCTTGGACTCGGCGGTGTCGGCCAGCATGGTCATGGTGAAGATGTCCTCGATAATGGACTGCGTGATGTCGCGGATGTCGACGTTGGCCTCGCCCAGAACGCGGGTGACGCCGGCGACGATGCCGGGGCGGTTCTTGCCAAGGACGGTGATGACGATACGGGAGGACGAGATCTCGGCCATGGGAAACCCTTTCGCGTGGTTGCGGCGCGCGCGGGGCGCTCCGCTACGGTACAGTGTTCATCATTGTACCTGTCTGGCGCAAAAAAGGCGCGCTCGCTGCGGCGTTACATGCCTGCAACATGAGCGTAAGGGGGAAGGCCGTACGGGGAAGAGCCGTCTGGCGCGTGTCCGGCTCGTGTTGGGTTGATTTCCGATCTCAGCCGAACACATTGAGCGGACAGGCCGTTCCCGCAGTCAGCCGAACGCCTCCGACGGCTGATTCCGAACAGGAAGCGGAGGGCATCCCCGCCCTTCGGTAGGGGATACCGCTCCGCGGCGCATGCCGCGGGCGGCGCCCCTATCGGACCACCGTGACCTCAGTTGGGATGGGCCCAGCACTGCCGCGTACTCGGTGAGCTAGAGCCAACTGTTCATCTTCACGTCGCGTATGGCGATATTTCGGTCGTCCGGCTCGGTGATGCCGTAGCCGAACGCCTGGAGCGTCTCGATGGACTCCTGGATCCTCTGTTGGAACATGGGACCCGGATCGACCCTCGGCCCGAGGTGCCCGCGCCAAAGGCACGGCGTGGCGCGCAGCATGTTATGGATTTTGGAGATGGGCTCGATGTCGGCGTAGACGTTGAGCGTCGCCATGGCGTCCTTGTGGCCGAGGATCGATTGGAGCGCCTTGATATCGCCGCCTTGGCGGATCCACTGCGTTGCGAACGTGTGGCGAAGGCCGTGGAACGTGATCAGCTCGTCGTTGGTGCCCATGAGGCCGTTGGTCTCCGAGAACGTCTTGAACGCCCTGCGGATATAGCTTGTCGTCGCGAAGGTCGCGCCCGGCTCCGACAGGATGTAGCAGTCCCCGATCTCGACCGCCCCGGTAAGGCCGCGCAAGCGCAGCTTTCCGCAGTCGATCTCGTGGGTCTCCTTCAGGAAGGGGAGTAGGCCGACCGGGTCGATGGGGATACCCCTGGCGTCATGGGTCTTGGTGTCCTTGATGAACGAACCCATTCCCTTCGCGTACGCCACCGAGTGTCTGATCGAGATCAGGCCCGTCTCGAAATCCACATCGCACCACCGAAGGCCGCAGACCTCGCCGATTCGCATCCCCGTGTGCAGGGCGAGTACGACCGCCCTCTAATCCTCGGCGGACCAATCGAGTCCGAACTCCTTTCGGGCATCCTCTTCGCTCATGACTTCGAGAAGGTCTCCGGGTTGGCAACGAAGGGCGAGGCATAGCTGCTCGAGCGTGTTGAAGCGAATGCCGCGAATATGCCCTTTTTTAATACGGGACAGGTTCACGGGCGTGGTTCCAATCCTTTCGGCAAGTTCGTTCGAGGAAATCTTTCGCTCGGCCATGATCTTGTCGAGGCGAACAATTACGGGCATGGCGTTTCCTTACGCAATCTCGTCGGAGTCGAGGTACAGCTCTCGGGCGTACAAGAAGAGCTGGGAAAGCATGAACAGGACGATGCCGAGAACCAGAGAGGTCCAATCGAATGATGAAGCGATCTCTTGGGCGCCGACGGCCCCCTCGCCGCCAAACATCGAAACGGAGGTTTTGAGTGAGCCGGCGTAGAGGCTGGTGGCAGCTTGAACAACGAAGAGAATGCCGAGCACCTTCAAGCATGTCGCAGACCCTTTCTTGAAGGGGTCTCCGCTCTTGATCGTCCACACGAGAACGGCGCTGAGGATGGTCGTAGCGATACCGATGACGGCAGGGACCAATGTCGAGATCGCAAGGGCTGGATACGCGGGGGAGTCTGCAATTACAGGGTTGTCGAGCACTTCGATTGCTGGCTTTAAGGAGAACGCCACTTGTGCGATGGCGGTGGCGCAAAGGGTCGCAGAGGCTATCGCACATGCGATGCGGAAGGAATGAAGCCGGGGAGTGCGATTGTCGGAACTCATAATAACCTCCGAAGAATTTAAAAAACTCAGGTTACTTTTTAACAGTTTATGTTAAATTGACTTTGACGGCAAGTAATAAGGGCCGAGCATTTTGTTCGGCCCCTCTGTTCCGACTGGATGAGGTTAAGGTTGGCGATGAATATGCTCAAAATCTCGAAGGCGATCTTTAGGTCGCTTCTCTCCTCCAGGTCGCTCTGTGTTGTCGTTGTTGCGTTGATGGTTCTTTGTGCTCTGCCCGTCTTCAGGAGCGCGGCTGGCATCGACGGACGGGTCGAATACCTCGAGTCGGGAATAACCCGTGTTGAGCAGGAATTGTCAGCATCCTATGCGGATGCGCTTGTGAATGCGGGGGAGGACGGTGTCTATACCTCTTCATCAAGCATGCCCGCGCTTCTGTACCCTCTTGCCGCGGGACGTCTTATCTTGGCACCGCTCTCTCCCCTACTTCCGTTTCTGCAGATATCGGATGGAGAGTACACCTATTATGACGGATCGAAGGAGTACTTGCTATGGGTCGCAACGGCCGTTGCCGTCTCGTTCCTTGCCGCGCGTCTTAACAAACGTGAAAAGCTCATCATCCAGGCACCGATGGGCGAGCTGGGTAGACTTGTTGCATCGAGCGTATGGGCGAGTGTTTTTGCAATGCTTGCCGTCCTCGCCATCAATCTTCCAGGGATAATCGCCGCGCTTGTGAAGAATGGCCCGGGCTCGCCGTTCTATCCGATAGGCTACATTCAATATGCGACTCCGGTTATCAAACCGGCTTGGCTGGTGTTCGCGCAGACGGCCATCTTGCAATTCTTGGTGGCAGCGTTCATCTCGCTTGTCGTTCACCTTGCCGTGAAGATTGCCAATAACCCTACGCTTGGAATCGTGTTCGTATGTGCCCTGATGGGGGTGACGATGGTTCCCGGGTATTACGGAAGATCCATCGCTTTACGTGAGTTCGCCCTGTTGAATCCCCTTACGTATGCGAACACTGAGTTGACCGTCGGCGCCTATAGCCCGTACCCGACAACGCAGATAGTGAATCTGCCTGGACTTTGCTTCGAGCGTGGCGCGATTGCCCTCGTATGCGCAATCGGGATCGAGGTGCTGGCAATTAGCCTGCTTTGCGTTGCTGGAAAGAGCGGCTGCGCGTGCCCGATATCCCCGATTTGTCTTGAGAGAGGTTCCTTCACTGCATCGAGAACGGCAACTCGTTCGAGCGCTTGTGCCTCCGCCGTTGCATACGTAAGAACGATGGGGAAACTGCTCCTGCGTTCTCCTACCCTCGCCGTATGCGCGATTGCAATGTCGACGACGATGCTGGCCCCGGCTCTGGTCGAGATGTTTCCTGACGCTGATAACGTTTCCGCTGTTCGGTATAGGGATGGGGAGCTCCGTTCAATAGATCGGTATCTAGAGCAGAACGCTGCGAATATGGACGTCGAGGGCAAAGCGGCCCTGGAAGACATGCGGGATGCTCTTTCGGGTTTCGTGTACGCGCCTATGCCTGCGGAGGGGTTTCGAAGCCTTGCGACGTACGAGCGCGCTCGAGGTGAGCTGGGCGCGGCAGATGCGACTCTCCTGCAATCGATCGGAATCGAGCCGGAGACTCCTTCTCGTGCGGAGGCGCGCGCCCTTCTGCTTGAGTCGATCGCGAGCTTGCCGGACCCCAAGGTTTACGAGTTAAGTACGAAGATGCCCCCATTAATCCTCCTTTCGTATCTCCAGGCAGCGCTTCCCTCCTTATTTTTGCTGTTGCCCGTGGTTGTCACATCGCTCGCGTGCACCCACCTGCAGTGTCGTTCCCTTCTGGTTCTCCAGATCCCCGCAACAGCGCATGTGCGTTTTCTGACGGCTGTTGCGCTGGCTCTCCTGCTTGGCTTGGTGCTGCTTTTGGTGTCGATGGTTCCCGCTGTCGTTGTGTCCGTGATTAAGAACGGTGCGGGTGGATCGGAGTATCCCGTCGCTCTCATTCGGGCGGGAGCTTCGACAACGTCCATGGTGGGGGAGGCGGTGTTGTGCAGTATTCCGTTGCTGGTCATGGCATACGGCGTGATTTCCGTCGTCGCTGCGTTGACAGCAGCGATTAGCCGCAACCCCGTTGTCACCGGAATGGTTTGCGCGGTTCTCTTGGTGTTGGGTTCGTTGAGCGCTCATGTTGAAAGCGTGGGCATGGGCGTCGCGCTGCTGGCTCCATTCGCCTCGTTTGATCCCGCTTCCCAGGTGGGGACGATTGGGTTCCTTGGGCGAGGGACGAACGCGATGCCTTTTGGAGAGGTCGTTGGCGCATCGGGCGCTCTGCTGGTGGTCTTGGGCGCCGTATCTCCGTTGATGGTGCGCCTGAGTGTTCCAAAGATCGAAAGGGGATGATCTCGATGATTGACCTTCAAACGCTGACGATCTCTTATGGAAAGAAGGTGCTCGTAGATTCGGTGAACGCTGAGTTTGCCCCGGGTACGGTCTACGGTCTCGTCGCTCCGAACGGGCATGGAAAGACGACGTTGCTGCGTGCGATGGCAGGTTTGCCGGGTCCTCGCGTGGACGGGAGCATCGTTCTGGATGAGGTGCAGGGTACGGGTGCGAGAGAGGTCCGTTCTATGATCTTCTATGCACCTGGTGAGGGGACGCTGCTGTATCCCGGATTGCGTGCGGAAGATCACCTCAAGATGGTTTGCGATATGTGGTCGCATGCTCGCGATATCGAAGAGATAGTGGAACAAACGCAGATAGGCGAGTTCGCGAAGATGAGGATCCGCACTCTGAGCCAGGGCATGAAGCAGCAGCTTACCCTGGCGATTGCGTATGCGACGGGCGCGCGGTACCTTCTATTAGATGAGCCCATGAACGCGCTCGACCCCAGCAGGGTGGACTTGCATTCCGAGATTCTCAGGAAGCTGGCCGATTCTGGTACGTGCATCATCATGTCATCCCACATCTTGGATTCGGTCGATAGGCTGTGCGATGAGATTCTGTTTTTGAAGGATGGGAGGCTCATTAGAAGCATTCCGCAAGATGATGCTGCGCCGAAGTCTCCTGGATCCCATTTCGCAAAGCCTGCCGGACGCGCCGAGGGTGCGCTAAGCACGTATCGGCGACTCTACGAAAAGGGCGGGTAGAAATGCAAGTTAAAAATCTATGTGGTCAATATAATACCGTTGAACCCGCGTATCGATACCGTTCAGCCATTCGCCTCGCCCCCATCTTACGCATCTTCATCCGGTCTGTTACTTTTAATCTAACAATTCTTTGAGGAACGTAGGTGCTTCCAAATGTACTGTCGACTTCTTCTCAAACTAATCCTAAGAGACAAGGCCGTATGGATCTCTACGCTCGTTCTCGCTGCAGCCTTCTCCATCCCCATTGCGTTCAATTCACCCATCTACGGCCCCTTCTTTATGAAGCAGGGCATGCAGGGCTTTGTCGACGCATTCAATACGCGCGCGCCCCAGGCCAGCGGCACAGACCTATCGCCAGAGCAGCAAGATGACGCTGAGCTTGCAAGATACGCGAACGCCGCCCTCGCCGCTCAAACCGACGCCGCCTTTCTCGACTCTGCCGAGAGCTACTACGCGCTCATGGACGAGGGCTTCCAATCCGGGTCCATCGTGGGGGACCAGGAGACCAATGACGCAGAGCTCGCATATTGCCGCGCTCTGAGCAGCTCCGGCATCGCGGATATCCCGGCCTCCGCAAACGACCTGCCGTTCCTCTCCTTCCTGCCCTACGCCATTGCCCAGGCGCCGTCCTTCCTTCCCTTCATCCCCTTCCTTCTCTCGTCGATACTCGTGCTCGGCGCCACAAGGCCCGGGACCCTGGCGGCAAAGGCGCCCGCGCCCAAATTCCGGCGCCTTATCCAGATCGTGTTTTCGATAATCGTCGCGGGGACCGCGATGCTCCTCGCCGGCCTCGCACCCGGGGGCATTTGCGCCTTGGCCCTAAACGGATTCGGGCAAATTGGGTACCCGATCGCCTTCTTCCATGACGGCGCGCTTGCCACCACGACCGCGGGAGACGTCTTCACGACCCTGCTTCTCGCGCTGCTTGCGGGCGGAACCTTGATATCCGTTTGCTCCGCCGTCCTATCGACCGCAACGAGGCGCGTCCTCGCGGGCCCCCTTGCCTCCGCGCTGCTTGTCGCGGCCCCGGCATTCCCGTTACTGTCCGATTCGGCACTAGGGCATAACGCCGCGCTCAATCTCCTGCCGCTGGCCGTATTCTCGCCTATCGAGGCAACGGGTTACGTGGGATGCTTCCCGACGGAATTCATTAGCTCCGGTTCAGGCAGAGCATCGATGCTTGCCGTGGCCCTGGCATACGTCGCGGTCCTTTTTGCGGTCGGCGCCGTTGCGGCACGTTCCCCCAAACAGCCTGGACCCGCGAAAAAGCACCATGGGCTCGAGCTTCTGGACGCGAGCGTGGGATACGGAAGCACGACGATACTTTCAATCGGGTCGCTTTTCCTGAGCCCGGGAACGGCGGCGGGCCTCGTTGCTCCCAACGGCTCGGGGAAAACCACCCTTCTTGAAGCGCTGTCGGGCCAATTTCCCACCCGCATCCGCTCGGGAAGCCTGTTGGCAGACGGAATCTGCCAACGTCGATCAGCCGAATTCGCAGAACTCGTCTACCTGAGCTCTTCGGGCAGCGCGGATCTCTACCCCACGCTATCGGCCCTCGAGCACCTTGCTTTCGTTAGGGAGGCGTGGAAATCGGCCGCCGACATCGACTCGCTCTGCAACTCCCTCGGAATCTCCCCATATCTCGACAAGCCGACCCGTAAACTCTCGACAGGAATGAAGCAGCAGGTAAAGCTTGCCATGGCGATAGCGACCGATTGCCCGTACCTTATCCTCGATGAACCGCTGAACGGCCTCGATCCGGGAAAGCGGAAAACCTCCTGCGACGCGATGCGCAGCGAGGTGGCGCGGGGACGAAGCGTGCTCATTTCAAGCCATCTGCTCGACGACCTGGCAGACCTCACCAACTCGTTCTACTTCATCGAGGCCGGCACGCTCGTGGAAAAGATCAAGTCGTCCTCGCAGACGCTCAAGCAGGAATACCTCGATACATACGAGCGAGGTGAATGACATGAAACTATTTGAACAGCTGAAGTCCAATGCGTCGCGCATGGCTGTCTACGCCATCCTCGTGGCAACGGCTTTATGCGGAATCGCGGCACCCGTCTATGCGCTCAACGGGGAGAAAGGCGATGTCGAACCCGCGTACATGGCTTCGACGGTTAAGGACCGGTACAAAGCCTTCTCTGGAGACGCGTTTTACGTAGCAGAGTACGACACGACCTACCGTGAGCTTCGCTACAACAAGGGCTACGACTATCTAGGCGCAAAAGTAATCAGCTATACATCGGGTTGGTACGGCCCCAACTATGGACACATAACCCAGTTCAAGTGTAACTACCGTGTGTACAACTAAAGCAACCGGCCGGGACGAGGGGTGACGCAAAAGCGTCGCCCCTCGTTTTTAACCATGTCAACTGAACCTAGTTCAGTTTGGTTGATTTCCGATCTCAGCCGAACACATTGAACGGAAAGGCCGTTCCCGCAGTCAGTCGAACGTCCCCGGGGCCCTTCTCAGGCCCCGGGGACGGCATTTTCCCAGTTGAAGGAACGGTGGAGATGTGTTTCGATGGGTCAGATTCGTGTCGTTCCGAAAAGACCGTGAACCTTTTGTGGGACACGCGGCGCCGTGGTACCATAGCCGAGTTTGTTGTCTTGGTCGGAAACCAAGACGCCTTATGCGCTGATCGGTAACCAGCGCCTGACTAATAAGGAGTCCTACCATGAAGCAGGGTATCCATCCCCAGTATGTCGAGTGCACGGTGACGTGCTCCTGCGGCAACACCTTCAAGACGCACGCTACCGTGTCCGAGATGAAGGTCGAGCTTTGCAACGAGTGCCACCCGTTCTACACCGGCCAGCAGAAGTTCGTCGACACCGGTGGACGCGTCCAGCGCTTCGCCGACAAGTTCGGTGGCGCCGCTGCCGCCCAGCTCAAGAAGGCTGAGGAGGCCAAGGCTGCCAAGGCCGCCAAGGCTGCTGAGGCCGAGGCCGCTCGCAAGGCCGCCGCTGAAGCTAAGGCTGCCGAGAAGGCTAAGCGTGCCGCTAAGTTCGCCGAGGAGGCTGCCAAGCAGGCTGCCGAGGCTCCCGCAGAGGCTCCCGTCGAGGAGGCCGCTGCCGAGGGCGAGACCACCGAGGCTGCTGAGTAAATAGCTCGCCGAGCAAACACTCGCATTCATGGCTAAAGGGCCGCGTATCCATCTGGGTGCGCGGCCCTTTTCTTTTTGATTAGTGCAAACTAACCTGTCCTCATGGCATCAAATGGCGGAGAGGCGGCGTTTGCCCAGATAAACCCTCCAAAATTAACCTGTCCCATTGTGGCAGGTTGGTCGTAGTTATTACGTGGCGGTCGAGCTCGACCGTATAGGCCGCGCCTTGTTTGGCTAAAGTACAATCATCTGTGTTTAACTCGCCCGCAGCTGCACGGCGTGGGCGATGGCCAAAAAGGAAAACCGCATGAGATTCATGTCAAAGCTGCTGTCCTTTGGATCCGATAAGGACCTTAAGCGCTACTACAAGATCGTCGACCAGATCAACGGTCTTGAGCCCCAGTTTGAGAAGATGACCGAGGAGGAACTCCGCGCCCAGACCGATAAGTTTCGCGAGCGTTACGCCAACGGCGAGTCGCTCGACGACATGCTTCCCGAGGCCTTTGCCACCGTGCGCGAGGCTTCCAAGCGCATCACGGGCATGCGCCACTTTGACGTACAGCTCATCGGCGCCATGGCGCTTCATGAGGGTCATATTGCCGAGATGAAGACCGGCGAGGGTAAGACGCTCGTCTCCACCTTGTCCGGCTACCTCAACGCTATCGCCGGCAAGGGCGTGCATGTCGTTACCGTCAACGATTACCTGGCAAAGCGCGACTCCGAGTGGATGGGCCGCATCTACAAGTACCTGGGCATGACCGTCGGTCTGCTCCAGAACAACATGCCGCTCGAGCTCAAGCGTCCGGCCTACCAGGCAGACGTCACCTATGGCACCAACTCCGAGTTCGGTTTCGACTACCTGCGCGACAACATGGTCACCCGTCCCGAGCAGCGCGTGCAGCGCGGTCACAACTACGCCATCGTCGACGAGGTCGACTCCATCCTGATCGATGAGGCCAGGACGCCGCTCATTATCTCGGGCGCCGGCACTAAGTCCGCCAGCACCTACAAGGACTTCGCGCGCGCCGTGCGCGGCCTGGAGCGCGGTGAGGACGTGTCGCACGACATGCTCACCGCCACCGAGGACGTTGAACCCACGGGCGACTACGTCATGGACGAGGCCAAGCACACCATCGCCGCCACCGAGCGCGGTCTTAAGAAGATCGAGCGCCGCCTGGGTATCGATGACATCTATGCCGATCTCTCCGGCCAGCTGGTCAACCACCTGCAGCAGGCGCTGAAGGCCCAGTACATGTTCCACCGTGATAAGCAGTACGTGGTCACCAACGGCGAGGTCAAGATCGTCGACGAGTTCACCGGCCGCATTATGGAAGGCCGCCGTTACTCCGAGGGCCTGCACCAGGCCATTGAGGCCAAAGAGGGCGTGCTCGTACGCGAGGAGAACCAGACCCTGGCCACCATCACCCTGCAGAACTACTTCCGTCTGTATGACAAGCTCTCCGGCATGACCGGCACGGCACTTACCGAGGATGCTGAGTTCCGCGAGATCTACAAGCTGCCCGTCGAGGTCATCCCCCCCAACAAGCCCGTGCAGCGCGTGGACCACGAGGACCTGGTGTACCGCACCATTCAGGCTAAATACAACGCCGTTGCCGACGACGTTGAGCGTCGTCACGCCAAGGGCCAACCGGTCCTGGTGGGCACCGTCTCCATCGAGAGCTCCGAGAAGCTGTCCGCCGCCCTTACCAAGCGCGGCATCGCACACGAGGTCCTCAACGCTAAGCATCACGAGCGCGAGGCTCATATCGTTGCCCAGGCCGGACGCTACGGCGCCGTGACCATCGCTACTAACATGGCCGGTCGTGGTACCGACATCCTGCTGGGCGGCAACCCCGACGAGCTGGTGCGCGAGCGCCTGGAGTACGAGGGCCTGACCATGGAGGACGTGACGCCCGAGCAGCTCGAGCAGTTTAACGCCGAAGCCAAGGAGACCTGCAAGGCCGAACGCGAGCGCGTGCTTGCCGCCGGCGGCCTGACCGTTATCGGCACCGAGCGCCATGAGTCCCGTCGTATCGACAACCAGCTGCGCGGCCGCTCCGGTCGTCAGGGCGATCCGGGCGAGACCCAGTTCTACCTGTCGCTCGAGGACGACCTCATGCGCCTGTTCGGCGGCGACAAGATGGACCGCGTCTCCAAGATGATGGTCACGGCCGACATGGGCGACGACATGCCCATTCAGCACAAGATCATCTCCAAGGCCGTCGAGAGCGCCCAGCACAAGGTCGAGAGCATCAACTTCTCCATGCGTAAGAGCGTTCTTGAGTACGACGACGTCATGAACAAGCAGCGCCAGGTCATCTACGCCGAGCGCAACAAGATTCTGGACGGCAAGGACCTGACCGACCACATCACCGAGGTCATGCACGATACCGTCTACCGTTGCGTGCAGGAGTTCTGCACCAAGGACAGCCACGAGGGCGAGCGCGACCTGGAGGGCCTGCGCAAGTGGGTTGTGGAGCTCACCGGCCACATCGATACGCCGAAGTTCCCCGACGAGGACTTTGAAGCCCTGGCTGCCGATGTCTTGGCCTATGTTGAGAAGTGCTACAACATGAAGGCCGAGCGTCTGGGCGAGGACCTGATGCGCGAGCTCAATACCCAGGTCATGCTGCGCGTCATCGATACCCGCTGGATGAACTACCTGCAGGAGATGGACTATCTCAAGACCGGCATTGGCCTGCGCGGCTTTGGCCAGCGCGACCCGCTGGTTGAGTACAAGACCGAGGCCTACGGCGCGTTCCAGATACTCGTCGATACCATGTACGAGGATTACCTGCGCACGGTTTTGCGCATCGAGATCAAGGCAGCCCCGCGTGCCGTGGAGCACAAGGAGGAGCCCTCGCTCGAGGGTGCGCGCTTCTCCGGTCCTGCCGAGGTCGATGGTGACAACGGCGACTCGGTGCTGCGCAAGCAGGCGCAGGTGCAGGCCCGCACGGCTGTCCAGGGTGGTCCGGCTGCCGTCAACAACGGTGGCAAGGTGACCACCTATCGCAAGTCCGAGAGCGGCGATCCGTACGTCAACGTGGGCCGCAACGACCCGTGCCCCTGCGGTAGCGGCAAGAAGTTTAAGTACTGCCACGGCAGGAATCGTTAATGGCTGAGGCTTTAGAGGTAACGCCCGCCGAGCTGGACGCGTTTGCGGACCGGCTCGGCGAGGTCGAGTCGTATCTCCATTTGGACGAAAAGCGCACGCGCGTGACCGAGCTCGAGGCCAAAAGTGTTGCCCCTGGCTTTTGGGATGACGCCGACGCCGCCCGTGCCACCATGGAGGAGATCGCGCGTACCAAGGAAGATATCGCTGCCGTGGACACCGCGCGCGGCGAGCTTTCCGATGCCCGCGCCGCGCTGGAGCTTGCCGAGGAGATGGGGGATGACCCCGACGCCGCCACCCTTCGCGAGGAGGCTGCAGCCACGGCTGAGCGCCTGGCCCGTGCCATCGATGAGCTTGAGCTTTCGAGCTGGTTTACCGGTGAGTTCGATCACGGCGATGCCATTGTGACCATCAAGCCCGGACAGGGTGGTCTGGAGGCCCAGGACTGGACCTTCATGCTCTTTAAGATGTACATGAAGTACTGCCAGCGTCGCGGCTGGAAGGTCACCATCAACGACTGTCCCGCGGCCGAGGTCATCGGCATTGACCGCGCGACATTTACCGTCGAGGGCAAGGACGCATTTGGCATGCTGCGCGCCGAGGCCGGCGTCCACCGCTTGGTTCGCATTAGCCCCACCGACGACAAGAAGCGCCGCCAGACCACGTTTGCCGGCGTCGAGGTCATCCCCGTGCTACCCGATGATATCGACATCGAGATCAGTCCCGATGACATCCGCGTGGACGTGTACCACGCGAGCGGCCCGGGCGGTCAGGGCGTCAACACCACCGACTCCGCCGTGCGCGTGACGCATTTCCCCAGCGGCATTGTGGTCACCTGCCAAAACGAGCGCAGCCAGATCCAGAACAAGGCCGCGTGCATGCAGATCCTCAAGGCTCGCCTGTACGAGATTGAGCTCGAGAAGCGTGCCGAGGCGCTCGATGAGATTCGCGGACCCAAGACCACGATTGGTTTTGGCAACCAGATCCGCAGCTACGTGCTCTACCCGTACCAGATGGTCAAGGACCTACGCACGGGCGTGGAGACCAGCAACGTCGAGGCAGTTCTTGACGATGGCGACCTGGACCCGTTTGTTATTGGCTACCATCGCTGGGCTACCGGCAACGCCGATGCAGAAGGCTCGGAGGTCTAAAACATCGGGTGGCTTCAAGCCGATGCCAAGCCCAACGGTTGGACGGGTTTGTATCCAGAATAAACCCTGCGCAGGGGTGGTTTTTGTCCGGCGAATCGGTAGAATCGAATACAAGAAGAAGTTCAAAGCGCATCCGATGGGGTGCGCTTTTTTGAGGGAGGCAGCATGGCATATCGTCTGGACATCAAGCGCATTCTTTCGATGAACTTCTTTCACGACCTGCCCCAGATCATGTTGGGGTGTGCCTTGGCCGCTATTGCGACCGACCTGTTTTTGATTCCCAACGGCCTTGCTGCCGGTGGCGTTACGGGCCTTGCCACCATTATCCAGGCGGTCGGCGCATCGCGTGGCCTATCGCTTCCCGTTGGTATTCAGACGATCGTGATGAACGCCTTGCTGTTGCTGGTCGTTATGCGCGAGGGCGGCATGTTCTACGTGGTGCAGACCGCGACGGGCTTTGTGCTGCTGGGCTTCTTTACCGATCTGTTCGCCCCGTTTGTAGCACCTCTGGCGGATGCGGACCTGATGCTCCCTGCCATGTGGGGCGGCATTATTACGGGCATCGGTTACGGCATGGTGTTGCGCGCCGGTGCCAACACCGGCGGCTCGGACACGATTGGCCAAATCATCTCGCGTAATACCTCACTGCCCGTGGGCTCGACCGTCATGGCGATCGATGTTGCCGTATGCGCGTTGTCGGCTCCGGTCTTTTCAATCGAAAACGCACTGTATGCAGGTCTTTCGATGGTCATTAGCGGCTACGTGATCGATGCCGTGGTCGATGGTGGCAACAAACGCCGTATGGTCCTCATCATCTCGGACAAGTTCCCTGATATCGCTGCCGATATCATGTATGGCCTGGGTCGTGGTTGTACCAAGTTTAAGGCGACTGGCATGTATTCGGGTGCCGAGAAGCCGGTGATTATGGTCATCGTGAGCCGTCGAGAGCTCAATACCCTCAAGACGATCGTGCGCGAGCGCGATCCTCACGCCATTGTGACGGTCGCTGACGTTACGGAAGCCTTCGGCGAGGGATTCAAGGACATTAGCGCGTAGGGGCGACCGCGTTCCATCCAAAAGACGTTCACATTGATAAACCGTTTCATCAGCGGTTCTGCCTGCTAAATTGTTCAAATAATGATAAAAACTCTGGTAAAGCCATCAGTTTCCAGCATAATGAATGACGTACGTGCATTGCGGCTGTGTTGGGATTACCTTCGGTGCCGTGCGCATTTTGTCTAATGAGGATGAAAGGAAGGCACAATGAGCGACGAAGAGCTCAAAAAGGTTGCCAACGAGGTAAGGAAGGGCATCGTCACCGGCGTGCACGCTGCCAAGTCCGGCCATCCGGGCGGTTCGCTCGGCGCTGCCGATATCATGACCTATCTGTATTTTGAGGAAATGAACGTCGACCCGGCCGATCCCCGCAAGGCCGACCGCGATCGTTTTGTGCTCTCCAAGGGCCATTGCGCTCCGGGCCTGTACGCCGTGCTCGCCGAGCGTGGGTTCTTCCCCAAGGAGGATCTCGAGACGCTGCGCCACATCGGCAGTCACCTGCAGGGTCATCCCAACATGAACGACACCCCGGGCGTTGACATGTCCACCGGTTCGCTCGGCCAGGGCATTTCCGCCGCCGTGGGCATGGCGGTTGCCGCCAAGCACTGGGGCGATACTTACCGCACGTACGCCCTGCTGGGCGATGGCGAGAGCGAGGAGGGCCAGGTCTGGGAGGCCGCCATGTTTGCCGGCAACCAGCAGCTCGATAACCTCTGCGTGATCGTCGACCACAACGGCCTGCAGATCGACGGCCCCGTCGAGGAGGTCAACGACCCCATGCCGCTCGCCGACAAGTTCCGCGCCTTTAAGTTCCACGTGGTGGAGCTCGCCGACGGCAACGACTTCGACCAGATCCGCGCCGCCTTTGCCGAGGCTCGCGCCACCAAGGGGCAGCCGACCGCCATTATCGCCGAGACCATGAAGGGCAAGGGCGTTTCCTTTATGGAGAACCAGGTTGGTTGGCACGGCAAGGCCCCCAACGATGAACAGTTTGAGCAGGCCATGGCAGAGCTCACGGCCGCCGGAGAGGAGCTCTAGGATGGCAGACGTCAAGAAAATCGCCACGCGCGTAAGCTACGGCGAGGCCCTCGTCGAGCTCGCCAACGAGCACGATGACTTTGTGGTCCTCGACGCCGACCTGGCCGCCGCCACGCAGACCGGCAAATTTAAGGCCGCTTGCCCCGACCGCTTTTTCGACGTGGGTATCGCCGAGAGCAACCTGATGGGTGTTGCCGCCGGTATCGCGACCACCGGTCGTGTTGCCTTCGCGAGCACCTTTGCCATGTTCGCTGCCGGTCGCGCCTTTGAGCAGGTCCGTAACTCCATCGGCTACCCGCACCTTAACGTTAAGATCGGTGCCACGCACGCCGGTATCTCGGTGGGCGAGGATGGCGCCACGCACCAGTGCTGCGAGGATATCGCCCTGATGCGCGTCATCCCCGGCATGACCGTGATTGTTCCCGCCGACGACGTGGAGGCCCGCGCCGTGACGCGCGCCGCCTACGAGTGCGACGGTCCGGTGTACATGCGCTTTGCCCGTCTGGCCTCGCCGGTTATCAACGACCCCGAGACCTACAAGTTCGAGTTGGGTAAGGGCATTGTCATGCGCGAGGGCGCCGATGTGACCATCATCGCCTGCGGCCTGATGGTCGGCGAGGCTCTCGAGGCCGCCGAGCAGCTCGCTGCCGAGGGCATCGACGCCGAGGTCATCAACATGCACACCATCAAGCCCATCGATGCCGACCTGATCGTCAAGAGCGCCACCAAGACCGGCCACGTCGTGACCGTCGAGGAGCATTCTGTAATCGGTGGCCTGGGCAGCGCCGTTGCCGACGTCCTGTGTGAGCAGTGCCCGACGCCGCTCAAGAAGATCGGCGTCAACGACACCTTCGGTGAGTCCGGCCCGGGCGCCGAGCTCCTGCACAAGTACGGCCTGGACGCCGCCAACATCGTGGCAACCACCAAGGAGTTCTTGGCATAAGGCAAGGCGGATCTCAAGGACTGCTTCGCCAGAACTATGGAAACCCGGCAGGGGCGCTCTCTTGGAGAGCGCCCCTGTTTCAGCTGCGGTGAAATAAGGACTGTTTTGCCAGCTTAAAGGCTCAATTAATCCGTATTTCACCGCAACTTTCGAAGGCGTTCCCGCTTGTGCCGGTGCCGTCACGTCGGTCGATTGCCGCTTGGCACAGTGCGGCAACATCGGGGGCGTCGTCGCCTTTATATGCCATGGCGAGTAGGGCGGCATCATAGATTTCGTTGTTAGTCATATCGCCGGCATCGATGGGGCAGAAGGTGAGTATCGAATCCTGCTCAGCGAGCTCGGCGAGATCGATCGTTTCGCCTGCGGCAAAGACATCGTCGAGGACGAGCGTCGCGCTCGTACAGGGAATTTGATAAATCTTGCCATCGGTGGCGATGGGGGAACCTGCCGCCTCGAGCGTGTACACACCTTGAATGAGGCTGATACCGGAACCGTCGGAGGCGACGAACTCAACTTTGTCGACCGTTATCCCGTCGACGGTCTTGCCCGTAATGTGTATCGGGACACGTGAGGCCCCGCTATCGGTATCCCAACCTGCGGCAGAGATGTTGAGCACAATAGCATGCTCCGAATGAGCCGATATAAAACAAGACAATGCTTGCCGCAGATGAAGACCTAAACAACTGCCGCCGACAATGGCAATTGCCAACATGCAGGTAAGAACAACCGCAATGTGATTCCGAGGCTTTACCCGAATTGCAGAATTAGTCGACATGCCATGGATGGCAACCCCACATGTTGTGCAATACCTCACGCCATTGCTCAACTCAGCACCACAATAAGGACAATTCATACCAGCTCCCGCAACCATAGACGTTCCTATCGAGGCCAATGTAAATCGTTAATTCAAATTCGAGTTGCGCAACAATTAGCCTTAATTTAAGTTGCGGTGAAATAGGGACTGATTAGACCTTTTAACTGGTAAAACAGTCCCTATTTCACCGCAACTCATGAAGACGCCCCTCAAGCACGGTCCCATCAGGAAAAAGGGCATATATCGACAAAGCGCAATTCAGACCCTTCCAGCTTTGCATATGCAGCACCTCAAGATAAACGCGGCGACCCCTTAGTTATCGCAGGCCGGGCACAGGGTTACTCTCCAAATCTTTCCGCAGGACGGAGGAGCCCCCGCCGCGCGAAGCACGCAGCGGGGGCTCCGACATGTCCGAGGACGATTTGGAGAGTAACCCTGTGTCCGGCCGACGGGATCCCTAACCACGCCATGCTTCTTATGTGCAGCAAAGCTAATGCTGCTAAAATACAAAGCGCTCATGTAGTTTAAACGCACGACGATAAGGAGCACCAGTGGGTAACCACTTCCGTACCTCCGGTGCGGGCGATGATGCCCCCAAGACGCAGGCAGGCGTCCAGGGCAGTCGTTTCGCCACTCCGGATTCAGAGGGCCAGCCTGTTGCTCAGGCCCCCGCTCAGCCGGCAGATCAGGCACAGCCGGCATCCGATCCCTTTGCCTACAATCCAACCAGCGATGTCGCGCTTTCCGGCACGGCGGGTTTTGAGCCCGTTCAGGCCGTGACCGCTCGCGTGGAGCAGCCTCAGGCTGGTGCCGCCACGCCGCAGCCTACCATGGCCGGCATTCCCGACCCCTTGGCCCCTGCGACGCCGGCTCCTCAGCCTGCGCAGTCCGGTCTCTTTGCCGCTATTCCCGACCCCACGCAGCCTGCTGCCCCGGTGGTCGAGAGCGATCAGGCAGCCGAGGTCGCAAGCCTCGATAACGCGCTCAACAACCCCGATTTTACGTCGGTGTTTGCGCCCATCGATCCGCAGGCCAGCCGCAAGAAGATGGCCAAGCAGGCCGGTGTCGAGCCCGTCATCCTTATGGAGCATGTCACCAAGATCTATCCGGCACAGCCCAACAAGCCTGCACTCGACGACATCAACATCGAGATCTATCCGGGCGAGTTCGTCTTCCTGGTCGGTCACTCCGGCTCGGGTAAGACCACGCTGCTGTCGACGCTCAACCGCGACGTCAAGCCGACGAGCGGCCGCATCCTGGTTGCCGGTCAGGACCTCATGAAGATCAAGAACCGCAAGGTTCCGTTCCTGCGCCGCCAGATTGGCGCCGTGTTCCAGGACTTTAAGCTTCTGCCGCAAAAGACCGCCTACGAAAACGTGGCGTTTGCCCTGCAGTGCATCGGCAAGCCCAAGGGCGTCATTCGCAGCCAGGTGCCCGAGGTGCTGCGCCTGGTCGGTCTGGCCGATCAGATGGACTCGCTGCCCGACCAGCTTTCCGGTGGCGAGCAGCAGCGCGTTGCCGTCGCCCGTGCTATGGTCAACCGTCCGCCGCTGCTGATCTGCGACGAGCCCACGGGCAACCTCGACCCGGCGATCTCGCTGGGCATCATGAAGCTGCTTGAGCGTATTAACCGCACCGGCACCACCGTGATCGTCGCCACGCACGACCGCGAGATGGTCGATAGCATGCACCGTCGCGTGATCGCCCTCGAGGGCGGCCACGTCATCCGCGACCAGGAGAGGGGAGGTTACGGCAACTATGGCACCAACTAACGTGGGCTACTCCTTCAAAGAGGCAATCAGCCACTTCTTCCGTAACTGGACTACCTCGCTCGGCGCCGTCATCACGATCTTCCTTTCGCTGTTTATCATCGGCCTGTTCATCATGGGCTCTGCGATGCTGAACTCCGTGATCGGCACCGTCGAGGATCAGGTTGTCATCAACGCGTTCATTAGTGATGACGCCGATCAGGCCGATGTTCAGGCTTTTGAGGCCGAGCTTAAGACGTGGAATAACGTCAAGTCCGTGACCTATAAGGACAAGGACGACGCGCTGGCCGAGTATACGAGCAAGATGTCGGGCAACGCCGACGCCACCATGAGCGCGCTCGATGGCCAGAACCCGCTGCCGGCTTCCTTCGCTATTGAGATGGACGATCCGTCCAAGGTCGAGAGCACGGCAAAGAAGCTCAAGAAGGATGCCGATTTCCAGAAGATCGCGGATGACGGCGACGTCAACGCGAACGTGCTGTACGGCCAGGAGGGAGTGAGCCGCCTGTTCCAGGTGACCAACTACATCCGCATCGCCGCCGTGGTGCTCGTTGGCCTTCTGACCTTTATCGCATTCATCTTTATCAACAACACGATTCGCCTGTCCATTACGGCGCGTCGTCGTGAGATTGCGATTATGCGTCTGGTCGGTGCCAGCAACGGCTTCATTCGCGGCCCGTTTATCACCGAGGGCGTACTGCAGGCCATTTTGGGCTCGCTGCTTTCCATCGGCGTTCTGGAGCTGCTGCGCAATCTGATGATTCCGCGTCTGCAGGAGAGCATCGGCTGGATGTCGTTTGCCCTGCCGACGCAGTACTACCTGGTGACCTATGCTGCGCTGATTCTGGTCGGCGTGATTATCGGTCTCTTTGGTTCTGCCATTGCCATGCGCCGCTACCTGCGCGTGTAGGCATGCCTGGAATTCATCCCTTCCAACGGGTCGTCTCTTATGGGGCGGCCCGTTTTTTGATTCCTAGGGGACGGCAGGAAAGCGAATCATTTGGGTAGACTCTTTGGAGTTCGCAATCGATAGTTAGGAGGCGCCATGGGGCGCAATAACAAGCATAAGCGTGGAGCTCGCAATCAGCGCGGGCCGGTGCGCAGCGAACGCCGTCCGAGCCTGACCGGGCGCGTGCAGCTCCATGAGCATAGCGCCTACGTTGTAACCGAAAACGGCGACTACAAGGTCATGGGCCGCGGTAAGCGCGAGATCATGGATGGCGATACCGTTGCCGTGAGCATTAAGAACAGCCCGCACGGTGAGCGGCGCGCCGTGATCGAAAGCGTGGTTGAGCGTGCAGCCATAAGCGTGGTGGGCACGTACCAGACCGCCGGTCCGCTCGGTGTGATCGAGCCGCTCGATTCGCGTCTGAAGGCCGACTTCTTCATTCTGCCCGAGGATACCTCGGCGGATCGTCTGAGTGTCCACCCGGGTGATGCTGTTGTCGCGCGCATTTTGACCTACCCGACGCGCTTGGAATCGGGTACCGTGACGATCGAACGCCGCATTGGCGGAGATGACGCGCCCGATTTGGGCGTTCAATATGTGATGGCGCGTTACGGCTATACCGATAGCTATCCCGAGGCCGCGCTGGACGAGGCCGAGGGGCTTTCGCTCGATGTGTCCGCGGCGCTTAAGGACCCGCTCCGCCGCGATCTGCGCGACCGCTTTGTCATCACGATCGACCCAGTCGACGCGCGCGACTTTGACGACGCCATTTCGCTGGAGCGCACGCCCGAGGGTGGCTACAAGCTGGGTGTGCATATCGCCGACGTTTCACACTATGTGGCTTGGGACGGGCATATCGATCTTGAGGCTCGCCATCGTACGACATCGGTGTATCTGGCCGATCGCGTGCTTCCCATGCTGCCCGAACGCCTGTCCTGTGACCTGTGCTCGCTTCGCCCTGACGAGGACCGTCTTGCGTTTACCGTTGACATTGAGCTCGATGCACAGGGTCGCGTGCGGCATTACGATCCGTGCCCCAGCGTGATTCGCTCGCGTGTGCGTATGGACTATGATGGCGCCGAGGCGCTGCTGGTGCGTGCCGGCGCGGTTGAGTATTCGGTGCTGGAGGGTGCGGCCGAGGATGTTGCGGCTGCCGAGACCTCGCGCGAGGAAGCGCTTGAGCGCGGTCTTGCGTGCGAGGAGGCCGCCCGCGGCTACAACGTCGACCTCGGCGATTTCCTTGTCGCCGCTAACGAACTCGCCGAACTCCGCCGTCGTATCCGTCGCGCCCGCGGCTCGGTCGATTTTGACACGGCCGAGATTCGTGCTCTGTTGGATGAGGACGGAGTGCCCGTGCAGATTGTGGCGCGTGAGCGTTCGTGTGCCACGTCGCTTATCGAGGAAGCCATGCTGCTCGCCAACGAGTGCGTTGCAGAGTGGCTGGCAGACCGTGATATCGAGGCCTGCTATCGCGTGCATGAGGATCCGAGCCCCGATAGCCTGCACGGTGCCGCCGTTGCGCTGGCGCAGCTAGGCATCATCGACGATCGCCGTGCTGCCGGTATTGCCCTGGGGAGCCCCGATGAGCTGCAGACTGCAGTCGATGCTGCCGCCGGTACGGCCAACGCACCGCTCGTTAACACGCTGCTTCTGCGCAGCATGCAGCGCGCGCTGTACAAGCCGCGCAACGAGGGCCACTTTGCGCTCGCCGCGCCGTGCTACTGCCACTTTACGAGTCCCATCCGTCGCTACCCCGATCTGGTGGTGCACCGCGTACTCAAGCTGCAGTTGGCCTATGAGCAGCTCGGCGGCAAGGACGCCTTGGTCCGTACGCCGCGGCTGATCGGCAAGGGACGCGAGTCGCTGCCGCGCATTCTGCCGCAGATCTGCCGCGCATGCAGCGATGCCGAGCGCGCGGCAGATGCCGCCAGCCATGCGACGCAAAAGATCAAGATTGCCCAGTACTATGAGGACCGTCTAGGCGAGCGCTATGCCGGAACCGTCTCGTGGGTTAGCAGCATGGGCCTCTTTGTGCGCTTGGATCTAACGCAGGTCGAAGGCTTGGTTTCGATCAAGAGCCTGGGCAACGAGTGGTTCGAGTTCGACGAGGACGCGCTTACGCTGACGGGCGCCGACACGGGGACTCGCTATGAACTGGGCCAGCGCGTGATTATCGAGGTCTCGCGCGTCAATACCACGCGTGGGCACTTGGACTTTAAGCTTATCCATTAGCTAAATCCCGACTCGTGGCGAGAGAGCGGAGGGCGGTCTTTCGGGGC
Organism: uncultured Collinsella sp.; assembly: GCA_902478995.1. Classification (GTDB taxonomy): domain Bacteria; phylum Actinomycetota; class Coriobacteriia; order Coriobacteriales; family Coriobacteriaceae; genus Collinsella. Next base: position 15,251 of record CABSNF010000009.1, on the reverse strand, counting down.
CGCCCTCCGCATTTGAATCGTGGCTACCTTGCCGTCTGCTCGGCCGCCCGCTTACCTGCTATTTGAGAGGTAAAACCTACCAAAATAAACCTGTCCCTTTTTGGCAGGTTTACAAGAAAGCGGGGATGAGATGGCGACGGTGTACGGTTATGCGCGGGTGAGTTCGCGCGATCAGAACCTTAATCGGCAGCTGGATGCGCTGGGCGCCTATGGCGTGGGCTCGGCGAATATTTATGCCGACCATGCGAGCGGCAAGGACTTCGATCGACCGCGTTATCGCGAGCTGCTGCACGTCCTGGGAGACGGGGACGTACTGGTGGTGCTTTCTATCGACCGACTTGGCCGTAATTACTCCGAGATTCTTGAGGAATGGCGACGCATTACCAAGGAGCTCGGGGTTGCCATTGTGGTGTTGGACATGCCATTGCTTGACACGCGCGCTAGGGCCAGCGGCGCGCCGGATGTGACCAACGTCCTGATTGCCGATATTGTGCTGCAACTGCTGAGCTACGTGGCGCAGGTGGAGCGCGAGAATATTCATCGGCGCCAAGCGGAGGGAATTGCAGCGGCGCGGGCGCGAGGGGTCCGTTTCGGTCGACCTCGCAAGCCGTGCCCTCCTCAGTTTGAGCTGGTGCGCGATAGCTATGAGGCGGGCGATATTACCCGCAGCCAGGCAGCAAAGTGCTTGGGCGTGTGCGTGGGGACGTTCGATCGCTGGATGCGTGAGGCGGGGTAGGGGTTTGCGTCGCTTTGTCGCTTCCTGTTGCGATTCAAATTTTGATACGGTGACGATGCCATTTGGGGCTACACTCGCTGATATTCAAAATAAGGAGGTTGGCCCTTGGCGCGCGTAAAACAAATAATCGGATGGACCGCGATCGTTCTGTTCGCTGCAACGCTGGCGGGCATCTGGGTGCTGACGGAGCAAAATGCGGTGGAGACGTCGTTGCTGAGCGAGTCCACCGCGCGTGTGGTGGAGGGTCAGGCTACGGGCGTTCAGGCTGCCGATGCCACGGGTGAAGCTCAGGCGGAGAACGGAATGACCGGGGGCACCGATTCGGCTGCCTCGAATGTCCGGTCTGGCCGACTTGCTTCCATTCGCATGTGGGTGGGCACGAACGTCCGTCGCGTTGCCCATACCGTAGAGTTTTTCTTCGTCGGATTGTTCGCCTCGGTGGTCGTGGTTTGCTTTTCCAGGCGTCCGTGGAGCGTATGCTCCCGTTGCGTGCCCGTATTGCTCTTTTGCGCTGCCTGCTCCGTTGGCGATCAGGTGCATAAGATCTTTGTTCCCGGAAGGCATTTCGACGTTATCGATTTAGGATTCGATGCTGCGGGCTATGTCACCGCCATGCTGTTGGTATTGCTGGCAGCGGCGTTGGTGCGCCATGCGACTCGGCCGATCGGCGCCCATGCGAGGCGCTAGCCGGTAACAAACCCGTTTCTGATAATGCGACCTTGTTGAATTATTTTGTGTCGCGCGTATTTCCGAGCGGTCGGATTTGAGGGGCGAGCGGTAGAACGCTCGCCCTTTGTGCGCCACGATGCGGCACAATGTACCGCAAAAGCTGTTTGTATACGGTACGAATCGTTCGTTGGTCTTTAATTCTTCTCAACGGAGGTGTTTGAGATGGCAAACGGATTGCTTTTGCGGCTTCGCGAGCGTGAGCTCAGCGCGAGCCCGGCGGAACGCAATGTCATCGCATATGTAAGCGCTCATCCGCACGAGGTGGTCGGGCTGTCCGTCCGCGGTCTTGCCGATGTCACGTTCTCCTCGCCCTCGAGCATTTTGCGCTTTTGCAAGCGTTTGGGTTTTGCGGGCTACAAGGAGTTCCAGCGCGAACTGATTGCCGAGCTGGCGCTCTTAGGTGACAAGAAAGACGTTGCCCTCGAGGACATCTCCATGGATGACAGCGTCGAACGTATCGTGGGGAAGGTGATGAAAAGCAACGTGCGAACGATCGAGGCGACGGCGCGAACGCTCGATTACACCGTCTTGGAGCGATGCGCGGCCCGTCTTAAGCGGGCACGCGCGGTCAATCTGTTCGGTATTGGTGCTTCTCGTTTGGTCGCGCACGACCTGGCGCAAAAGCTCATGCGTGTCGACAAAGAGTGCCATCTGTACGACGACTGGCATGATCAGCTCTTATGTGCCAAGAACATGCATGAGGGCGATATGGCAATCGCCTTTAGTTACTCGGGCTTGACGCAAGAGGTGCTGGACTGCACCGCCGAGGCTCAACGCCACAACTGTCCCGTAGTGGCCGTTACCAAAGTAGATGGATCATCCAAGCTTGCCACCATGGCCGATGCCGTGCTCGGCGTCGCTGCGAGTGAACCCTTGGTCCGCAGCGGTGCCATGGCTTCGCGTATGGCCCAGCTTATGGTTGTCGATGCCCTGTACGCTGCTTACGTTGCCAGCGACTACGAACGGGCGACGCATGTCATTAAGCAAAACTACATCGAGAAACAGGAAAGATGAGGTGAATGAAATGCTCGATTTAACAAAATTCACGACCGAACAGCGTAATCAAAGGTCAATGGACCTCGATACGATGACATCGCTGCAAATCGTCACGACGATGAACGATGAGGATCTTCGTGCCGTCCAGTCGGTCACGAAAGTGTTGCCCCAGGTTGCCACAGCAATCGACTGGGCTGCTGAGACACTCGAGCGCGGCGGGCGCGTCTTTTACATGGGCGCAGGCACCAGCGGTCGTCTGGGCGTACTCGACGCTTCGGAGTGTCCGCCCACGTTTGGCGTGTCACCCGATCTGATTGTCGGGCTCATTGCCGGAGGCGAGACGGCGTTTATCAAGGCTGTCGAAGGTGCCGAAGACAGCGAGGAGCTTGGCGCGAACGACCTGCGAGAGCGTGGACTCTCGGACAAGGATCTTGTCGTTGGCCTGGCGGCAAGCGGTCGTACTCCTTATGTGGTGGGCGGCCTTGTGTACGCCAAGGCAACTGGGTGCAAGACCATTGCAATTGCCTGCAACCAAGGGTCGAAGATCGGGGAGAGCGCAGATCTTGCCATTGAGCCCGTGCCCGGTCCCGAGGTGCTGACCGGCTCAACGAGGCTCAAGGCGGGAACGGTTCAAAAGCTCATCCTCAACATGATTTCGACCGGTGCCATGGTCAAGATCGGCAAGGTATACCAAAACCTGATGGTCGATGTGCAGCAGACGAACGAGAAGTTGGTGGTGCGCGGCCAGAACATCGTGATGGAGGCGACCGGCTGCACGCGCGAGCGCGCCGTTCAGGCGCTTGCAGATGCCGGCGGCCACGTAAAAACCGCTATTGTCTCGGTACTGTTGGACTGCGATGCCGAGCAGGCTACGGTAGCTCTTGAGCGGGCGCGAGGCCATGTCCGTGCTGCGGTGAGTGGCCATGAGAAGAGCAATGCCGACGCCCAATAGGTGCGCGGCGTGAGCTGATATGACATCCAGACGAGATACCCAATACAAGGAGGAGTTATGACGAACAAAGAGCTGGCTCAAAAGCTGCTGGACCTTTTGGGCGGTAAAGACAACGTGCTGGCAAACGCGGCGTGCATGACGCGCCTGCGCGTGACCGTCAAAGACGCGGGCAACGTCGACACGGAGGGCATTAAGGCACTCGACGGCGTGATGGGCCTGGTCGAGGACGACACGATGCAGATCGTGCTGGGTCCGGGCAAGGTGAATAAGGTGCTCGAGGAGTTCTCCAAGCTCACCGGCCTTGCGAAAGGCGTTGCTGACGAGAGCGTGGTTGACGCTGCGGCCACAAACAAGGCCGCGCAGAAGGCCAAGTACGAGTCCAAGCCGGTTCAGGCCTTCCTCAAGAAGATTTCCAATGTCTTCGTCGCCCTGCTTCCCGGCATCATTGCGGCTGGCCTCATCAACGGTATCTGCAACGTCATTAACGTCTCGACGGCAGGCGCGCTTGCAGGCGAGTGGTGGTACCAGGGCATTCGTTCCATGGGCTGGGCCCTGTTTGCCTATCTGCCCATCTTGGTGGGCTATAACGCGGCACGTGAGTTTGGTGGCTCCGCTGCGCTGGGCGGCATCGCCGGCATGATGTGTATCGCCAACAGTGCCATGCCCCTGCTTGCGCCTGGCGCGGCTGATCCTGCCACTGCCATTCTGCTGCCGCTCACCAATGCGCAGTACAACCCCGCAGCGGGCGGCATGATCGCGGCTCTCATCGCTGGCGCATTTTTTGCCTGGATGGAGCGTCAGATTCGCAAGGTTATGCCCAACGCACTCGACACGTTCTTGTCTCCGCTGCTGGTGCTCATCATCGGCGCCTTTGCTCTGATGCTCGTCATCCAGCCGGTTGGCGCATGGCTGACGACTGCCATCTTTAGCGTTTTGACCTTTATCTTCGAGAAGCTGGGCGTCCTGGGCGGCTATATCCTGTCGGCAGGCTTCTTGCCGCTGGTTTCCGTCGGCCTGCATCAGGCGCTCACGCCGATCCACGCTATGCTCAACGATCCCGACGGCGCTACCAAGGGTATCAATTACCTGCTTCCCATCCTTATGATGGCTGGCGGCGGCCAGGTCGGTGCCGGTTTGGCGCTGTACTTTAAGACCAAGAACGCCAAGCTCAAGAAGTACGTCGCAGAGTCCATTCCCGTTGGAATCCTGGGTGTGGGAGAGCCTCTGATGTATGCTGTTACGCTGCCGCTCGTTCGTCCGTTTGTGACGGCCTGCCTGGGTGCCGGATTTGGCGGCGCGCTCGCGGCGCTGCTTCACATCGGCACGGTTTCTCAGGGCGTTTCCGGTCTGTTTGGCCTGCTGATCGTTGTTCCTGGCCAGCAGCTCGGCTACGTTGCCGCTATGCTGCTTGCCTATGCCGCCGGCTTTGTCCTGACGTGGTTCTTTGGCGTCGACGAGCAGAAGATCAACGAGTTCTTTGGCGAGTAGTTTGATATCGCGAGCCGTGTTGCTCGGGGCTCGCGGTGCGCGGCAGATTTCTTGATGCTATGGTTGTGCCGGCGGGGCTAACTGCTCCGCCGGCCTTTTTTAAAGGAGCGTTGAAGCGTGAAAACGGGTATTTCGATTTATCTTTCCAGCCCTCTGCAGGATATTGAGCGGACGATTGAGCGTGGTGCCGCGGCGGGTGCGCGCTATGCGTTTACCTCGCTGCATATTCCCGAGGATGGGGGAGCGGCGTATACCGATAAGGTCCGTCATGTGCTGTCGCTGCTTTCCGCCCGCGGCATTGCGCTCATTGCCGATGTGGGGCCTCGCACGTGCGATTTGCTCGGGCTTGAGCGCATTGAGGACCTGCGCGATCTGGGGTTGGAATACCTTCGTTTGGACTATGGCTTTAGCGCCCAGCGGGTCGCGGAGCTGTCCGGTGTATTTCGCATTGTGGTTAATGCATCGACGGTGAGTTCTGATGAAATCGCATCGTGGCGTGAGGCCGGTGCCGATGTGACTCGTTTTGCCGCCTGCCACAATTTTTACCCCAAGCCTTATACCGGTTTAGCTCTGGAGGACATTGCTCGGGTGAATCTTCGTCTTGCGGCGCTTGGATTCGAAATCATGGCTTTTGTGCCGGGTGATGCTAACGTTCGCGGGCCGGTATTCGAGGGACTGCCGACGGTCGAGGCGCAGCGCGGTCGCGCGTCAAAGGTTGCTCTCAATATGCTTGAGCTTGCACATGGCGCCGATTGCGACATTGTGTTGGTCGGCGACCCCGATCTTTCCGATGCGGGCTGGGCGCAGTTTGCTCAAGTTTCCGCCGGATACGTGGACCTGCAATGCGAGCTTGAGCCCGGTTATGCCTATGTGCGCGGGCAGATTCATCACGACCGGCCCGACTCGAGCGTCCTCATCTTTAGGTCTCAGGAGTCACGTACGACGCTTAAGCCGGATTCCGTGTCGACGGATGCCGGAGCCGGCCTGCCGCGAAAGGCGGGGTCGATCGCTGTGAGCAATAGCGGATATAGGCGCTACGAAGGCGAGCTTGAGATTGCGCGGGTCGATCTTCCCGGTGACGAGCGCATGAACGTTGCGGGCCATATCACGCCCGAGGCAATGGAGCTGCTGCCGTTCATCAAACGCGGATTCGGGGTACGGTTCGTTTAGCGTGTGACCCGTGGGCTACAATTGGCCCATCATACGAAGGCGCCTCGTGTGGCGTGTGCCTGCGTTGGCCGATCTATATTCGGAGGATTCCCATGACCGTACTGTTTGTTGAATATCCCAAGTGCTCGACCTGTAAGAAGGCCAAGGCATGGCTGGATGAACATGGGGTTGAGTATATCGACCGCGATATCGTTTTGGACAATCCCACGGCTGATGAGCTTGCGACCTGGATTGCTCATTCGGGGCTGCCGGTGCGGCGCTTCTTTAATTCGTCGGGCATGAAATATCGAGAGCTGGGCCTGAAGGCGCGTCTGGATGCGGGCATGACGGATCGGGAGTGCTACGAGCTGCTGGTGACCGACGGCATGCTGGTCAAGCGTCCGCTGCTGGTGGGCGACGACTTTGCGATTCCCGGCTTTAGGGAATCGGCTTGGGCCGAGGCGTTGCTGTAGCGGCTGCGGAAAGTGCGACCCGGAATTCGCTTCCAGAATGGGATGCACTTTCCCAAAGTGGCCGGTTGCGGAAAGCACGTCCCATTCTGAGCTTCGATTGCGGGACACGGTTTCCGGTTGAGGGCTCGACGGGAAAGTAGGGACCAGTTTGAGCTTGAAATCTGGGACGCACTTTCCGCCGGCGGGCCTGCCCCAGTCAGTCCGCCAGCTGTGCCCATTCGTGCGGATCGTAGACCTTTACGTGTTTGTTGGGCTTGCCGCTCCAGTACTCCTCGTCCATAAAGGGCAGATATGCCTGAACGCCAGGGCAGATAAAGGGAATCCGCTGCTGTTGCAGTCGCTCACGCTGGCGCTGCTCCAGGTGTGCCTCGGATATGACGGTCGGCATACCGGACAACTCGACGAGGCTTGCCTGGATTCGCTTAAGGTCGGGGAGTCCCGCGTGCCATGACATCCGCATGATCAAAAAGGATGCACGGCGGTATTTTGCCTGCACCACAGTAATGGCGGGGCGCAGTGTGGGATGGATTTTGTCCCGTTCGGGCCAAAGGTCGGCAGTGATCTCGAGGCCCAGGGTCTCCCATAGGTAATCAAGCTCTTCGTCCATGGCGCCTCGATATCTACGTGATCATTGATACTTCGATTGTGTTGCCTGGTGCTATCGTTTTCGCGGTAGAATCTGCCAACGGTTGACGGCTACCGCTCGCGGCGTTTTGCCCTTCGTGTACAGCGGTCGGCTTCACAGGTCCTTCACGGGTTGGACTAAATTAGGCCAATTTGACTGAATTTCAAAAAAGTCAAAATTGGGGCTTGCGTCATGGCGAGACTTCCCGTATATTTCTTTCTTGCGCAAAGGCACAGCCGAGCGCAGCGATGCAGTCATTGGGATGTCGTCTAATGGCAGGACAGCGGATTCTGGTTCCGTCAATGGGGGTTCGACTCCCTCCATCCCAGCCATTGCATTTGCTACATATGGCCCGTTCGTCTAGCGGTTTAGGACGCCGCCCTCTCAAGGCGGAGATCACCAGTTCGAATCTGGTACGGGCTACCAAAATTGAACGCCCGGGCCTCGTAAGAGACCCGGGTTTTGTGTATTGACCGTATATACGGCGCCTGCCGTGTTTCGCTCAGATCGAGGAGTAGCCATGGATCTGCCCATCAGCTTGCAAGACATCACGTATGCCGAGAACTATCTGGCGCAGGGCGACCTGGCTACGGCGACGCCGCTGCTGGAGCGTCTGGTGGAGCTCGCCGAGGAGTATATCGACGCTGAGTGCAAGACGGAGGAGAAGCGTCAATACTTTAGCTTCGATAGCAAGTTTGAGCGCTTGGCCTATCGCCGCGTGGAGAAGGATCCGCGCGAGCTCGTGCAGGTCGAGGTGCCGTTTGACCGCCTGTACTCTGACATGGCGTTTGCCTACATTCGCCAGCAGGATTATGTAAGCGCTCGTAATGCCCTGATGCAGGCTGTGCGTTGGGACCCCATGAACTGCAACTATCGCTTGGATTTGGCCGAGCTGTTCCGTGCACTCGAGGACAAGCAGGAATGGGCATCGCTCTCGTTCTCGGTGCTGGAGCGTGCAAGCGATGGCAAGTGCGCCGCCCGCGCTTACGCCAATCTAGGTCAGTACTTCTTGGAGCCCGAGACCGAGAACGTTTCGGCTGCCGTGGGCTGCGCGCGTCTGGCGCTGCGCCTGGCGCCCAACGATGCGCATACGACGCGCCTGCTCAACAAGATCCATACCACCTATCCGGATGCCGCTGATGAGAGCGACGACCACGTGATGGGTGAATTGGCCCTGCAAGGCGTGCCGACCTCGCCTTCGGCCGAGATTGCCATCTGCCTGATTATGTGCGCGACCGATGCTGCAAGCGACGGCGACAAGCAGGAGGCGACGCGCCTGACGGTACGTGCTCGCGACTTGGTGGGCGAGGAGGCCTGCGCGGCGATTATCAAACTGGTGCGCGAGAGCGATGCCGAGCTCAATGCCGAGCGCAAGGCAAAGCGCGAGACTGCGGGCTCAAACGCCGATGGCGCCAAGGAGGCCGGCGATGCCCAGTAAGCGCGAGTGCAAGCTCATTTCTAAGAATCGCTCGGCACATCACGAGTACTTTATCGATGAGACGTTTGAGTGCGGTATTGAGCTGAGCGGCACCGAGGTCAAGTCGATTCGCGAGCGCGCCTGTCAGATCACTGACACTTTTGCGCTGATTCGTGGCGGCGAGTGCTGGCTCGTCGGCCTGCATATCCACCCTTATAGCCATGGTGGCGTGTGGAATCGCGATCCCGACCGTCGGCGTCGTCTGCTGCTGCACCGCAAGGAGATCGACTTTCTTGACGGCAAACTTCGCAACCGTGGTTATGCGCTGGTTCCGTTGGAGCTCTACTTTAATACCGACGGCCGCGTAAAGCTGCTGCTGGGTCTGGGTCGCGGCAAGAAGCTCTACGACAAGCGCGAGGACATGGCCAAGCGTGATGTCCAACGCGAGATCGACCGCGCCCTTAAGGAACGCAACCGCTAGGCACTCTGTATAAGTTGCGGTGGAATACGGACTGTTTTGCCTGTTTGAGGGGCTATTCAGTCCCTATTTCACCGCAACTGCGGGCGTCTCATCTTTCTTACTGTTCTGACACATATGTCTCAAAGGCGGCGTCCGTTATGGGTGCCGCCTTTTTTGTGGGTACATACATTCATGAGGTTCCAACCCGAGTTAGGGGAGTGATCGTTATGGACAAAACTGCGTTCTTTACCATGCCGAGCGGTCTGTACGTGGTGAGCGCTGCGGCAGACGGGTTGCGCGCCGGCTGCGTCATCAACACTGCGGTGCAGGTGACGTCCATGCCGCCGCGTATTTCGGTTGCCGTGAACAAGGACAATGTCACCTCGGGCGTCATCGCATCGGCCAAAGCGTTCGCGCTGACCGTGATCGATCAGACCGCCGACATGCTCTACATCGGTAACTTTGGGTTCCGCACCAGCAGCGATTATGACAAGTTTGCCAAATACGAGACCCGCGAGACGGCTCTAGGCATGCCCTATGTGCCCGAGCACGCGGCGGCCCTGTTTAGCTGCCGTTTGATCGACACTGTGGATGTGGGCACGCATCTGCTGTTTATTGGCGAGGTCGAGGATGCCGAGCGCCTGAGCGACGAGACGCCGCTGACGTACGACTACTATCACAAGGTGCTAAAGGGCAAGACGCCGCCCAAAGCCTCGTCGTATCAAGGCTAGAAATGTTCTAAAAATACTTGCATTATATTATTGAGAATATATACTAATAAGTAAGTACACCAGCAGTCACGTTCGAGAGGAGAACATCATGGCTGAGGAGAAGAAGACGTATAAGTTTGTGTGCACCGTTTGCGGTTACGAGGTTGAGGTCGACACGCCCGAGCTGCCCGAGGACTACGTATGCCCGGTCTGCGGCGTCGGTCCCGATCAGTTTGAGCTCGTCGAGGAGTAGCTCGTAGACACACAACTTGCAGCAACATATAGCTCTGTCCAAGGGTACCGGTCGAATTCTCGGCCGGGACCCTTTTGATTTATCTGACGGTTTAAAACGGTCTCACGTGTTACAGATTGAGACGTTATATCTAGACAGCCACGCCATCCCAATTACATCCCCGTTAGCAGCACGATGTCGAGAATCGTCACGATGGCGCCGATCCCTACGAGCAGCGCGTTGAGCGGGCGCGAGTTGGCGTATTTGCCCATGACGCGGCGTGAGCTGGTGAGCCGTATGAGCACAAAGACCGTAATCGGCAGCTGAAGAGACAGCAGCGCCTGACTCCAGATGAGACCCTCAAAAGGATTCGGGACGACCAAGCACGCCGTCACTGCGCCGACGAAACAGGCCGCCACCCCGATCGAGGAATGTCGGTCGTGGATGTCGTATTCCTCGTCGAACATGCCCGCGGTGATGGTGCCTGCCGCCATGCCCACCGTCACACTACTCGATATGCCCGCAAACAGCAGTGCCACCGCAAAGATGGTCGAGCTTGCCGGGCCCAGAATGGGGGAGAGCGTGTCCGCTGCGACGGCGAGGTCGTCTACGACAATGCCATGCGCAAAGAAGGTCGTTGCGGCCAGGATGACCATGGCCGAGTTGATCGCCCAGCCCACGCCCATCGAAAAGAGCGTGTCGAAGAGCTCGTAGCGCAGACGTTCCTCGATAACCTGCTCGCCTTGGCCTTCGAAGTGCATGGATTGGATGACCTCGGAGTGCAGGAAGAGGTTGTGAGGCATAACAACCGCGCCTAGGACACTTACGATAATCGCGGCCGAGCCGGTGGGCATACTGGGTGTGATCCAGCTTGCGGCGGCCTGCGGCCAGTCGACCTTGACCAGCGTAAGCTCAGCCAAAAACGAGAGTCCTACCACGCCTACGAAGGCGATGATCCATCGCTCGGCGCGCTTGTAGGAGCTCGTCATGAGCATCGCCATCGATACTGCCGCCACGATGACGCAGCCCGCGCGCACGGGCAGCCCAAAGAGCATTTGAAGGGCAATCGCGCCACCCAGGACTTCGGCCATGGCGGTGGCGATGGTCGCGAGATAGGCGCTGGCGAGCACCATGTGTCCCACGATGCGGGGGAGGTAGTGTGTCGTGGCCTCGGCAAGACAGGTGCCCGTGGCGATGCCCAGGTGCGCCGCGTTGTGCTGCAGCACAATGAGCATAATCGTGGACAGCGTGACGATCCACAGCAGCGCGTAGCCAAACTGCGAGCCCGCGGCCATATTGGAGGCCCAGTTGCCCGGGTCGATAAAGCCGACGGTCACGAGCAGCCCGGGGCCGATGTGCCGGGCGATATCCAGACCTCCGTGGCCTGCGGTGCGGTGCGAGCCAAAGTGTTGTTTGAGATGGTTGAGCATGGTGAGCTCCTGCGTGCCGTTTGTTTGACGCCGCAAAGGATACCCGTTTTATGCTAAAAAGTTAACCACGACTAACAAAATTGTTGTATTTGAATAGGATGGTGAAAGGGGATTACCGAAATGTCTTGATCTGTAACAACTAAGGATGGAAATTGGGTCTAGGTGTTACAGATCAAGACAGGAAGAAATGGTCCTATGAAAAATCTTGATTTGTAACAGCTGACCGCCAAAACCGGCTCTTCGTGTTACAGATTGAGACAAACCAAAACCGTCCTGCAGAAGATCTCAATCTGTAACATCTAGGCGCCAAAACCGGCTCCTCCTGTTACAGATTGAGATGTTAGATGCACTGAGCTTACAGACCGCCCGGCACGCGGAAGGTGGCGTTGTCGATGGGTTCAATCGACACCTCGGGCGCGTACTCCACCTGCGGCACCCACTCGTAGGGCGTGCGTTACGCGATTGTTTCGAAACGGGCGGGAAACACAACGGGTCGGCGATGCTCCTAGTATGCCTATTCAACTGACTGTCTAAATATCTAGGGGAGGATCGCGATGCAGGCAGATTTCGCTCAGCAGCAGGGCCTTTATCGCCCCGAATTCGACCACGATGCATGTGGCATCGGCGCGCTTGCCGATATCAACGGTGAGCGCCATCACCAGATTCTGGACGATGCGCTGTCCATTCTGGTCAACTTGGAGCACCGCGGCGGTACGGGACTCGAGAAGAACACCGGCGACGGCGCCGGCATCCTGTTCCAGGTTCCGCATCATTTTTTCCGCAAAGAGGCTCAAAAGTGCGGCCAGATTCTGCCGGCAGAGGGCGACTATGGCGTGGCCATGCTGTTCTTCCCGCAGGACGACAAGGGCGTAGAGGATGCCCGTCGCGTGTTTGAGGAGGGCTGCGCCGAGGCCGGCGTGCCGCTGCTCTTTTGGCGCGAGGTGCCGGTCGACCCGCACGACCTGGGCGAGACAGCCCGCGCCTGCATGCCCACCATCTTGCAGGCTTTCCTGGGCCGTCCGGACGACACGCCCGCCGGCGACGCCTTCGAGCGCCGCCTGTACGTGTGCCGCCGCACCATCGAGAAGAAGGCTGACGCCGAGTTTGCCCTGCGCAACAAGATCTTCTATGTGTGCTCCATGAGCTCGCGCACCGTCGTGTACAAGGGCATGCTGGTCGCCACACAGATGCGCCGCTTCTTCATCGACCTCAACGACGCCGCCGTCAAGACGGCCGTGGCGCTCGTACACTCGCGCTACTCCACCAACACCACGCCCAGTTGGGAGCGTGCGCACCCCAACCGCTTTATCATCCACAACGGCGAGATTAACACCCTCAAGGGCAACGTCAACTGGATTCGTGCCCGCGAGCCCAACCTGTACAGCCCCGTGTTGCAGCATGATCTTGAGCGCGTGATGCCCATCATCAACCGTGAGGGCTCCGATTCCGCGATTCTGGACAACGTGCTCGAGTTTTTGGTCATGAACGGTCGCCCGCTCACGCGTGCCGCGTCCATGTTGCTGCCCGAGCCGTGGGACCACAACGACAGCCTGAGTGAGGAGCGCCGCGCCTACGACGCTTACCAGTCCATGCTCATGGAGCCGTGGGACGGTCCTGCCGCTATCGCCTTTACCGACGGCCGTACCCTGGGTGCCGCCCTCGACCGTAACGGCCTGCGTCCGGCTCGCTACTACGTGACGCGCGACGGCCGCTTTATGCTGGCGAGCGAGGTGGGCACCATCGAGGTGAGCCCCGAGAACATTCTGACGAGCGGCTGTCTGGGACCGGGCCAGATGCTCGAGGTCGATTTTGCCCGCGGCCGCGTCATCTACAACGACGAGCTGCGCGCCCGTTACGCCAAGGAAAAGCCCTATCGCGACTGGATCGCCGAAGAGACGCTGACCGTCGACGCGCTTGATGAGCCCGTTGCGGCAACGCCCGCCGAGGACGCCGAGGTGCCCGCCGCCGTGCGCATGGCCAAGCTCGGCTACCACTGGGATGACGTCGACGAGGTCGTGCGTCCCATGGCCCAGCAGGGCAAGGCGCCGCTCGCCTCGATGGGCATCGACGCGCCGCTGGCCTGCCTGTCCAAGAAGACGCGCTCGTTCTTCGACTACTTCTACCAGCTGTTTGCCCAGGTCACGAACCCGCCGATCGACGCCCTGCGCGAGCATATGGTCACCTCGACCACGCTCTACCTGGGCAACCACGGCAACCTGCTCGAGGACTCCCGTACGGCCTGCCAGCTGGTTCGCTTGGAGCGTCCGCTGCTGAGCGAGGAGGAGTTCGACCGCATCTGCGCCATCGACCGCGTGGGCTTTAAGACCCGCCGCTTCCGTGCCGTGTACCGCCGCGACGCGGGTGAGGGCGCGCTGCAGGCTGCGCTCAAGCAGCTTGCCGAAGACGTCGAGGCCGCGGTTCGCGATGGCGTGAACATCGTGGTGCTGAGCGACCGTGCTGCGGCGGGCGAGGTCCCTGTGCCGTCACTGCTCGCTGTGGGCTGCGTGCACAACCACCTGATCCGAGCCGGCGTGCGTACCTTTGCCGACATCGTGGTGGAGTGTGGCGACGCCGTGTCTCCGCACGACTTTGCGGCACTGGTGGGCTACTCCGCGAGCGGCATCTATCCGTACAACGCGCATTCGTGCATTCGCGACTTGGCGGCGCACGGCGATCTGGACGTGACAGCCGAGCAAGGCATCGCCAACTACAACAAGGCTGCGACTGCCGGCATCGTTTCCATCATGTCCAAGATGGGCATCTCCACGGTGCAGAGCTACCATTCGGCGCAGATCTTCGAGGCCGTGGGCTTTACGCCGGAGTTTGTCAACGCGTACTTCGCCGGCACGGTGAGCCGTGTGGGCGGTATGGGTGTCGAGGACGTTGAGCGCGAGCAAAACGAGCGCTACGACGCCGCGCTCGCTATCCTTAAGAGCCCGGCTCCCGATCAACTGCCCACGCTGGGTCTGACCAAGTGGCGCCCGCTCGGCGGCGAGGATCACCTTATCGACCCGCAGACCGTCTACCTGCTGCAGACCGCCTGCCGCGAGGACAGCTACGACACCTTTAAGGAGTACAGCGCCCGCCTGCACCGCACCGGCCGTGCCGTGCGCCTGCGTGACCTGCTGGACTTTAATGCCAACGGTCGCACGCCGGTTTCGCTCGACGAGGTGGAGCCCGCGCTCAACATCGTCCGCCGCTTTAACACCGGCGCCATGTCGTACGGCTCCATCAGCAAGGAAGCACACGAGTGCATGGCCATCGCCATGAACCGCCTGCACGGCCGTTCCAACTCGGGCGAGGGCGGCGAGGACCCGCGTCGCGAGACCCCGCTGGCTAACGGTGACTCCAAGAATTCCGCCATCAAGCAGGTGGCAAGCGCGCGCTTTGGCGTGACGAGCCGCTACCTGTGCAGCGCCTTCGAGATTCAGATCAAGATGGCCCAGGGCGCCAAGCCCGGCGAGGGCGGCCACCTGCCCGGCAAGAAGGTCTACCCCTGGATTGCCGAGGTCCGTCAGTCCACGCCCGGCATCGGCCTGATCTCGCCTCCGCCGCACCACGATATTTACTCTATCGAGGACCTGGCAGAGCTGATCTTTGACCTTAAGAACGCCAACCCCGGCGCACGCGTGTCGGTCAAGCTGGTCAGCGAGGCCGGCGTCGGCACCATCGCCACCGGCGTGGCCAAGGGCGCTGCCGACAAGATCTTGATCAGCGGCCACAATGGCGGCTCGGGTGCCGCTGCGCGCGACTCTATCTGGCACGCGGGTCTGCCGCTGGAGCTTGGCCTTGCCGAGGCCCAGCAGACGCTGCTGCAAAACGGCCTGCGCTCTCGCGTGGTGCTCGAGGCCGAC
>CABSNF010000008.1 GCA_902478995.1 uncultured Collinsella sp. | reverse complement strand
GGTCGGGGGATAGGGCTCGCTTCGCCCGCCGGCCCGTACATTGTATCATCCAGTGTGGAACGAGGATGCCCGTTGCCGCGTGCGATGGGCTTGCAATAAGAGGAGAGCCATGTCGAAGCAAGCGGTCGTTGGAATCTTGGCGCATGTCGATGCCGGCAAGACCACGCTGGCCGAGGCCATGTTGTTCAACGCGGGTCGCATTCGCAAGCGCGGCCGCGTGGACGATGGCGATTCGCATCTGGACACGAACGCGATCGAGCGTGAGCGTGGCATTACGATCTTCTCGTCGCAGGCCGTGCTCGACCATGGCGATACCCACGTCATGCTCGTGGATGCACCGGGGCATGTCGATTTTTCGGCCGAGGCGGAGCGCACATTGCGCGCGCTGGACTACGCGATTTTAGTTGTGGGCGCCAACGACGGCGTGCAGGGGCACACCGAAACCCTGTGGCGCCTGCTTGCGCGCTATGACATCCCGACGTTCATCTATATCAATAAAATCGATTTGGAGAATCCCGGCCGCGATGTTTTGCTGGCACAACTTGGGCAACGTCTCTCCGAGGGCTGCTTGGATGCCAGCGAACTGCTGGCGGGCGGCGCCGTTCAGGAGGACGCTGCTGCGTTGGACGAGGCGGCGCTCGAGGAGTTTTTTGAAGCGGGCGAGCTTTCTGTCGCAACGCTGTCGCGCATGGTTGCCGAGCGCAAGCTCTTTCCCTGCTTTGCCGGCTCGGCGCTCAAGGACCAAGGCGTGGACGAGCTGCTGGACGGCATATGCGCGCTGATGCGTGAACAGGCATGGCTTCCGGAGTTTGCCGCGCGCGTCTATCGTGTCAGCCGCGGGGATCGCGGCGAGCGCTTGGCTTGGGTTAAAGTGACCGGCGGCACGCTGCATGCCAAGCAGATGATTGACGGACGTTCCGGCGCCGAGGCATGGGAGCAGAAGGTCGATCAGGTACGCATCTATAACGGCGAAAAGTATGAGCTTGCCCAAGAAGTTGCTGCTGGCGGTATTTGTGCTGTGACGGGTCTTGCGCATGTTCGCCCAGGGGACGCCCTGGGCGCGGAGCCCGCGGGCGATGCGCCCGTCATTGCGCCGGTCCTCACCTATACGGTGCTTCCGGGCGAACACGATGTCCATGCGGTGTTCAAAGCATTGACTGAGTTGGCGGACGAAGACCCCATGCTCGGCGTAAGCTGGAATACGCATCTAGAGCAGATTCATTTGCAGTTGATGGGCGCCGTGCAACTCGAGGTCGTGCAGCGGGTATTGGCCGATCGCTTTGGCCTTTCGGTTGCGTTTGAGTCTGGCGGCATTCTCTATAAGGAGACTATTTCGCAGCCGGTTGAGGGCGTGGGCCACTTTGAGCCGCTGCGCCACTATGCCGAGGTGCATCTGCGCCTGGAGCCGTTGGCAGCGGGTTCGGGCGTGCAGTTTGGCACCGTGACCTCGACCGACGAGCTCGATCTTAACTGGCAGCGTTTGGCACTCACTAACGCCATGGAGCGCGATCACCTGGGCGTGCTGACCGGCTCGCCCATCACCGATGTACGCATTACGCTCACAGGTGGTCGCGCGCATGCCAAACACACCGAGGGCGGCGATTTTCGCCAGGCCACGTACCGCGCGATTCGCCAGGGGCTCATGCAGGCGCGTGAGGCTGGCGCGGCGGTGCTGTTGGAGCCGTGGTACCACTTTGAGGTTGAGGTGCCGGGGGAGTGCGTGGGCCGGGCGCTCTCGGATGCCACGCGCATGGGTGCCGAGTACGAGCCACCGGCGATGGCGGGAGACCGGGCGAAGCTTGTGGGTCGCGTGCCGGCATCCGAGGTGCAGGATTACGCGCTGGAGGTGGCTGCCTACACGAGCGGCCGCGGGCATCTGTACCTGGAGTTCGCCGGTTATGCGGCCTGTCATGATGCCGAGCGCGTTATAGAGGCGGCCGCCTATGAGCCCGAGGCCGATCTGCCCAACACGCCCGACTCGGTCTTTTGCTCTCACGGCGCCGGTTACACGGTCAAATGGTACGACGTACCCGCCGCGGCACACGTAAAGGTCGATCCCGCCACCTTCCGCCCCTGGCGTGCAGCAGACGCGGAGTTTTTCGGCCACATGTGACAAAGGGACAACCCCTTTGTCACATGCTATTGGTATAACTCGGTATAAGTTGGTATAACTATTACCAGGGTTTGCCAATCCGAGGAGGCCGACATGAATCCGAATCCCTTTAAGCCAACGGCAGGCAAGCGGCCTCCGATACTCATCGGTCGCGAGTCGGTCATCGAAGATTTCGAGGAAGGGCTCGATAACGGCGCCGGAGCGCCGGGCAGGCTCATGCTCATTACGGGAAACCGCGGCTGTGGCAAAACGGTTCTCCTGCGGGAGCTGCAGCGTTTGGCTAGTGAGCGCGGATGGGCGGTTGTCTCCGATTCCGCGTCGCTTGGCTTATGCGACCGCTTGGCCGACGCGCTTCGCTCGAATAAACCCGTTGTGACGTCAATGGAGTTCGGTCCGTCGTTTGGGCGGATGTCAGTCGAGGCGGCGCGAGCAAAGGGCGAGACGTTGCGAGGGCTGGTCAACGAGCGTCTCAAGAAGCTCGGTCCAGGCAAGGGCATACTGTTTGCGATTGACGAGGCTCAATCTGCGTCTATCGAGGAGCTGGCGGCTCTTGCCGTTCTCTATCAGCAGGTGCTCGGAGACCAGGATGCCACGGGCTTGTCCGATAGCGACCAGCGCGGCCTTGCGCTAGTGTTCGCCGGCTTGCCCAGCATGGTTGATGACTTGCTCGAAGAGCCGAGCGTGACGTTTTTGCGGCGCGCCCAGCAGCGTACGCTGGGGGCGATTTCTTTGCCCAAGGTGCGCGATTCATATATCCAGACGGTCAAAGGCGCTGGTCTTTGCGTTGATGCGGGGACGGCGGACCTTGCGGCGCGCAGGAGCATGGGGCATCCCTATATGGTCCAGCTGGTGGGATATTACATGTGGCGGGCTGCTGTCCGGCGTGACTCGCGGGTCATTGAAGAACGCGATGTCGAGGATGGCCATGCGGATGCCGTCTCCGAGTTCTACGAAGCGGTTGACGCGCCTCTGTATTACGGGCTGCGCAGTCCGCAACGCCTCTTTATCGAGGCCATGGCTGCTGACGAGGGTAAACCGACGCGCATGGCGGATATCATTGAGCGCTGCGATCGCACCCAGAGCTGGGCGAGTAAATATCGCGCAAGCCTGATTCGCGAGCGCGTCATCGAGGCTGCCGGATACGGCCTCGTCCGATTTACCGTGCCCATGCTGGGCGCGTACATCCGCGACCGCATTTTATGGCATGAGTAGGGTGATAAAGGTGACGGAACAGAAGATGAGCCCGCAGGCTATCGAGGTGCGTGGCGCGCGCGTCCATAACCTCAAGGATATCGATATCGATATTCCGCTGGGAAAGCTCGTGGGTATTGCCGGCGTGTCGGGTTCGGGCAAGAGTTCGCTGGCGCTGGGGGTTCTTTATGCCGAGGGTTCGCGTCGCTACTTGGAAGCACTCAGCACCTATACTCGACGTCGCCTGACACAGGCCGAACACGCCCAGGTGGATGAGGTCTTGCACGTGCCGGCGGCGCTCGCATTGCATCAGCGCCCCAGCGTGCCGGGCGTGCGTTCCACTTTTGGCACCATGACCGAGCTCAACAACAGCCTGCGTCTGCTCTTTAGCCGCTGCGCCCATCACGTGTGCCCGCACTGCGGGGCGCGCGTGGAGCCGAGCCTTAACGTGGCTGCGGGCCTGTCGCTCACGTGTCCGATATGCGGCCGCGAGTTCTACGCGCCGAGTGCCGAGGATTTGGCTTTCAATAGCGGTGGTGCGTGCCCTACCTGCGGCGGCACCGGTGTCATGCGCGAGGTGGACGAAGCGAGCCTGGTGCCCGACGAGTCAAAGACCATCAACGAGGGTGCAGTGCTTCCCTGGGGTACGCTCATGTGGGATCTGATGAAGCAGGTTGCTGGCGAGATGGGCGTGCGCACCGACGTGCCATTTAACCAGCTCACGCCTCAAGAGCGCGACATCGTGTTTCATGGCCCGGCGGTTAAGAAGCACATTCTCTACGTTCCCAAAAACGGTGAGGGCGCCACTCCGCTCGACTTCACCTATTACAACGCCGTCTATACCGTCGAAAATGCGCTCGCCAAGGTCAAGGACGATAAGGGCTTAAAACGCGTTGCGCGCTTTTTGCGCGAGGGAGCATGCCGTGATTGCGGCGGCACGCGTCTCTCCGAGGCCGCGCGCCAGCCCCAGGTGCGCGGTATCAATCTGGCGCAGGCCGCGGCCATGACGCTGGGCGAGGCGATTGAGTGGATGCGCGGGGTGCCCGCATCCTTGCCGCCCGAGATGCGGCCCATGGCGACGGATATCTGCGATTCGTTTTTGAGCGTGGCCCGTCGTCTGGTCGACCTGGGTCTCGATTACCTTTCACTCGACCGCGCCGGTGCCACGCTCTCCACGGGTGAGCGCCAGCGTGTGCAGCTCGCCCGCGTGGTGCGCAACCGGTCGACGGGTGTGCTTTATGTGCTGGACGAGCCCTCGATTGGCTTGCATCCTGCCAATGTCGACGGCTTGGTGGGCGTGATGCGAGATCTGGTGGATGACGGCAACACCGTGGTTGTTGTCGACCACGATACACGCGTACTGGCGGAAGCCGACTATCTGGTCGAGATGGGCCCCGTTGCCGGAGCAGGCGGCGGCAACGTAATCGCCGCTGGTACGTTAGACGAGGTTGAGCAATCGCAGGACAGCCGTATCGCGCCGTTTTTGCGCGCCGAGCCCAAGCGCTTGCGCCCACAGGTGACTGACGAGGAAATGTTCGACCAGGGCCATATCCGCATGGCGACCGATACCATCCATACCGTCAAGCCACTCGAAGTCGATATCCCGCGCGGTCGCTTGGTCGCGGTGACGGGCGTTTCGGGTTCGGGTAAGACGACGTTGGTACTCGAGACGCTCATTCCGGCGCTTAAGGCGCAGGCAGCTGGTGAGCGCCTGCCGGGGCACGTGCGTTGGATAGATGTCGAGGGCATCGCGCGCGCCAACCTGATTGACGCCACTCCCATCGGCGCCAATGTTCGCTCGACGGTGGCAACCTATGCCGACATCCATGATGAGCTGCGCCGCGCCTTTGCCCGTACGCCCGAAGCCAAGGCAGCCGGCTACAAGGCGGGCGCCTTTAGCTACAACACCGGCGCCTTGCGTTGCCCTACGTGCGATGGCACGGGCTCGATATCGCTCGACGTGCAGTTTTTGCCCGACGTCGAGATTGTCTGCCCGGCATGCCGTGGTTCGCGCTACGCCGAGGCCGCCTCGCATATCCATCGCGAGGGCAAGGACGGGAGTCTGCTTACGTTGCCGCAGCTCATGGACATGAGTGTGGACGAGGCCCTCGACGCCACGGTGGGACTCAAGAAGGTTCAGACGCGCTTGCAGACCTTGCACGACCTGGGCTTGGGCTATCTCACGCTCGGTGAGCCCACGCCGGCGCTCTCGGGCGGCGAGGCGCAGCGCCTTAAGCTCGCGAGCGAGATGGGACGTGTGCAGGACGACGCAGTATTCGTGTTCGACGAGCCCACAATCGGACTACATCCGCTCGATGTTCAGGTGTTGCTGAGTGTGTTCGACGGCCTTGTTGCCAAAGGCGCCACGGTTATCGTGATTGAACATGACCTCGACCTTATCCGTAACGCCGATTACGTGATCGACATGGGCCCAGGCGGTGGCGACGCGGGCGGGCAAATCGTCTGCGCCGGTACGCCGGGTGACATCGCGGCCTGCCCCGCAAGCATCACCGGTCGCTATCTATAGACAATGAGGCAAAGGGACAGCCTCTTTGCCTCATTGATGCCTATTTCACGCATTGAGCCGCGAGATAGTCGCGGAAGAATGGCAATTCAAATGCGACGAGCCCTCGTCCTCGTTCCCCGATGATGCCGGCATCTATCATGCGGCGTCGGTAGCGGGAGACCTGCTGCGGCGAACGCTTAAGGCGCTCGACAAGGTCGGCGGTGGTGGACTCTTCCTCGTCATCGAGCATGGCGATGAGGAATCGCTTGTCCTCTGCAGTGAGTTCCCGATAGGTTGCCGCGAGGATTCGGTCGTCCATCTCGTCGCGCGCGATTTTGATTCCCAGGTCAAAGTCGCGCGACGAGATTTCCTTCGAATCGCTTGTGAGATCCCAGGCACGGTAGCCTACGAGTTGCAATAGGAAGGGAAAACCAGAGATCGAGCGAACGGCTCTATCGATTCCCTCGGCATCTGCCAGGCGATCGTTTTCCTGGATCGTGCGAATCAAGGCCTCGCGTACGTCATAGTCGGCAATGCGACCCAGATGATATTGTTGGGCGCGGCGAAGGAACGAGACCGTCTTGTGGTTCAACAACGTCGATACGTTGTTGGGAAGTCCCGCCATGAGCAGGGCGACGCGTTTCCCATCGGTCACAAAGTGCTGATACGTCGCTGCGAGCTGAATCATCTCGTCGAGTGTCGGGTCCACCTCGTCAACCGTGACGAGCAGACCGGTACCGGCCCCGTTGAGCTGGTCGATGATATCGCTCATGCGATAACGCCAGGTTGAGGCATCGTGAACGCGATTGACCTCAATGCTGCCGAGCGGTGCAATTCCAAGCCCAGTGACTTCGAAGTTCTTAGACGGGTCGATGAGATGACCTGCAGCACGTTTCGCCCCGAACTCGATTTCCTCAAGCATTCCCGAGAGCGCGGTCGTCTTTACGGCTATCCAGCCGTGGGATTCCGCCCTTGTCGCGAGCGACGACATGAGAGCGGTTTTACCGGTTCCACGCGCGCCTGAGAAGATCGAGGTCAATTCTGGGCGCCTGCGCTGGCTCAAGAAGGCACGGTCCAAATCCCGAATAATCTGTTGTCTGCCAGCGAGATGGGCAGGAACCTCACCAAAACTGGGGGTAAACGGGTTCTCGAGATATTTCACAAAGCTCTCCTTTCACACCACCGTTTAACTTCATTTTACTTTAGTTAATTCTGATTAAAAGTGAGGGCTCTTTATCTAGAGCATCAATTAGGCGTGTGTGCCGTCGGCGTGGCGCTTGAATGTGACAAAGGGTCAGTCCCTTTGTCACATGCCGGCAAAGCCTGTTTGGCGCAGGGCCTCGTAGAGGACGATGGCGGCGCTGTTGGAGAGGTTGAGTGCGCTGATGCGGTAGTCGTCCGGGTTGACGAAGTTGCCGCAGATATCCTGTTGAAGGATGGCCTCATGGCTGTCCTCGGTATGCCCGAGTGATTCCTCGTGGGCTTCCCATGCCTCGGCGTTATCGAGCGAGTCGCAATCGCGCAGCATCGGGATGCGCTCGCAGCGCTCGGGCGCCGCGGCAAGCAGTGACTCGGGAATGCCCGAGCTCTCGCTGCCAAAGACCAAATAGTCGCCATCGCGGTAGGTACTCTGCGCATAGGTGCGGCGTGCCTTTTTGGTCAGCAGATGCAGACGCTCGTCGGCAGGGGAGAGGCCGTTGCGCGCAAGGAAATCCTCCCAGCCGGCATAGGTCGTCACTTCCAAGTTTTGCCAGTAGCCCAGGCCGGCGCGACGTACTGTCTTGTCGTCGAGCGAAAAGCCCAGTGGCTCCACCAGATGCAGACGGGCGCCGGTGACCACGCAGGTGCGGCCGATATTGCCCGTATTGGCCGGAATCTCGGGCGCATACAGCACGATGTTGAACATGAATCTCCTTGGATCAGAACGAAAAACCACCACGAAGGGGACAGGCACCTTCGTGGTGGTTTGGCGGTTACGTAGGCGGACAAATACCCGCTTGGATAAACCTAGGCGCGGTGCCAGTCGGTCAGGCAGGCATCGAGGGAGGCGATGAGCGCATCCTTGTCCATGTGACGGCCGATGATGCACAGGCTCGTCATGCGGTCGCCCGTCTCGTCGTCCCAAATTTGCATGATCTCGGGGTTCTCGTCGATGATCTTCTGCTTCTCGCCCTCGGGTGCCGAGTCAACGAACAGGCCGTTCTCCATCAGGCGCATCTGGTGGCCAGCCTGCTCGAACATGTAGCACATGTCCGGATCGCCGGTCTGCCACAGCGGACCCTTGACGCGGATGACCTCGTCGGGCCACTCCTGCTCAACAAAATCGGTGAACTTCTGCAGGTCAAACGGCTTGCGGCGCGAGTAAACAAAGGTCTCGATGTCGTACTCGAGCACCTCGGGGTCGTCGTGCTCCTCGGGATGCTCCATGGCCTCGATCCAGGCAGCGGAGTTGTAGGCGCGCATAAAGTCGAAGCGGTCGGTATCGAGCAGTTCCTCCACGGCAACCTCGCCGTTTTGGGCCTCGACGATCACGGCGTCTTTCTGCAGGCTGCGCACGATGGCCTTGAGCTCGGCGATCTGCTCGGGCGTCACGGTATCGGTCTTATTGAGGATCAGCGTGGAGCAGAACTCGATCTGCTGGATGAGCAGGCTCTCGATGTCGTCCTCGTCGATATCCTCTGCCAGCAGGTCGCGGCCGCCGTTGAACTCGTCGTACATGCGGGCGCAGTCGACCACGGCCACGATGTTGTCGAGCGCAAGCTTGGGCTCGCCGCCCACCTTGGCCTCGTCGCAGAAGCTCGAGATGGTGTAGGCGATGGGGATGGGCTCGCAAATGCCCGAGGCCTCGATGATGATGTAGTCGAAGTTGCCCGAATCGGCGATGCCCTGCAGCTGGTTGGCCAGGTCATCCGAAAGCGTGCAGCAGATGCAGCCGTTGGTGAGCGGGATGAGGTCGTCGGTCTCGGAAAGGCCGCCGTCAGCGATGAGGCTGGCATCGACGTTGATTTCGCCGATGTCGTTGACAATCACGGCGGCGCGGATGCCGCCGTCGTTAGCGAGGATGTGGTTGAGCAGCGTGGTCTTGCCGGCACCGAGGTATCCGGTAAGCATGATGATCTTCACGGGTTTGTTGGGCATGTGCCCTCCTTTGTTAGACATGGCTTACAGCTGAATCATATGCCAAACGCCTGCTCTTATACCCACGCGCCGGCAAATAACACAAGCTACTCCCAGGCTCCCCATACATCGGGGCAATAACCGACGGTGGCCTTTTTGCCGTTGCGCACGATGGGCTCGGCCAGAACCTGCTGGTTCTCGAGCAGTTTATCGAAGCGCTGACTGGGGGTGAGGTGCTGAATGAGCGCGAGCGTCTCCTCGTCCTTGGCTTTGGGGTTGAGCAGCTTGTCGATGCCGCCGACCGCCTGCATCACGCTCGTGAGCTCGCCCTTGCTCATCTCCTTTTCCTTAAGGTCAATAAACTGCACCTTAATGCGGCGCTCCTTAAAATAGCGCTGGGCCTTCTTGGTATCGAAAGACTTTTTGGTTCCAAAAATCTGGATATTCATGCTCCGCCGCTCTATCGAATGAAGTTGGTCGTTGCTCGATCTGCCTCGGGTGCGTTGATACCGGCGGCCTGTCCTGCCTCGATACAGCGCAGGAGCCAGGCCATGTTTTTGCCGATGTTTCGCATGGTGGCCAGGCCCTCGGCGTCCTGGGTGGCCTCGCCCGGCATGGCACCAAAGACGTTGTTCCAGTACGTGGAGGCCACCACGGGCATCTGGTTGATAGTGAAGTACTTGTTGAGTACATCGAAGGTGGTCGACGTGCCGCCACGGCGGGCGACGGCGACCGCGGCACCCGGCTTGTGCGCAAAGGCCTTGCTGCCAGCATAGAATGCGCGGTCGAGAGCCGAGAGGATGCGTCCGCTGGGATGCGCATAGTAGACGGGGGAGCCAAAGACAAAGCCATCTGCCTGCTCGGCGGCAGCGATCAGCTCGTTCACCACGTCGTCGTCAAAGGTGCAGCGGCAATCGAGCTTGCCGCACTGGCCACAGCCAATGCAGTCGCGAATGGGCTTGGCGCCCAGCTGGAACACCTCGGTATCGATACCCTCGGCGTTGAGTTGCTCGGCGACTTCGGCGAGTGCGCGGGCGGTGTTGCCGTTTGCCTTGGGACTGCCATTGACCAAAAGAACCTTCATCACAAACTCCCTCTGCTTTTGGTGACTTCTGCAGAGGATTATCGCACGATGGGGGAGGCGGCGCGGGCGCGGTGCTAATCCAGTTTGGTACCTGGCACCTGCACGGCTTTCCCGAGCAGCGCTTTGAGCTCGTTCAAAATGGAAACGGGCTGTCGGTCAACGCTGTCCAGATGAAGCGTCGCCACACGAATGGGTGGCTGATATTCAAGTGAGCCGATGAGCACGGGAGAACCCAGGAACCGCTCGATTTCTTCCGCGATCGCGTCGGTCTCTTCGGGATCAAAGTCGTCGAAAAGCGCCACGAACATCGGCCCCGTCGAGCGGAACAGGCGGCCCTTGCCGCGCGAACAATCCATGAGGCAGGCGGCGCTTTCGGCGAGCACGCGGTCGCCTGCATCGAATCCAAAGCGGGCATTGACCTCGGCGATATCGTCGACCTTAATGGCAATAAAGCCTGCCTCGTGCGGCACACGGCGCATCTCTCCAATAGCGTTGACCAGCGCGTGGACATCGCCCAGGCCGGTCACGGAATCGGTCGTATCTGCTAGGCTTCGGTTGACGATAATGCCCACATACATGCTGGGCTCGGTATCGGTGCCGTCCAAGCGGTAGCCCGTGCAGTCGCAAAGCACGTATTTTCCGGTGGCATCCATTACGCGATACTGCATGTAGTGGAAGTGCCACGTGCCGTTTATCACCATGTCGAGCTCGGCGCGTACGTTGTCGCGGTCCTCGGGATGAACGCGGGCAAGCCACATATCGACCGAATTAAAAGGATGCTGGGAGGGCAGGTCAAAATCGCGCACGGCGTTAACCGACCATTGCGATTCGCCCGTATCGAGGTTAAGGATGAACGGATAGCGCGTCTCGGAGCTCATGGAGATCGCTTGGAACACCCGGTCGTTGCAGGGAAGCTGATCGACGATTGGGCGTTGCGGCGCGTCATTGTCTTTCGGTTGCTGCACACGATGCATAAGCTTATAGCGATACATCTTGCGATCAGCATCCATCGTCATCTGGCGACGCGTGTCGCCGGCAAGTGGATCGACGCGCGAGCAGCCAAAGCTAAAGCTGCCGATCATAGGCGCCTTGCCACCTGAGCTCGCCTCGATCAGTCCGGTACGTACCTGTTCCAAGCGCTGCTCGAGTTCAGTCTCGTTTGCGGAGAGCGAGATGAGCACAAACTCGTCTCCACCGATACGGAACAGCATCTCATTGTGCTCCATGGCTTCGGAGAGCGTGCGGCAGATGCTCAGAATATAGCGATTGCCTTCGGCGTGGCCAAACCTATCATTGCAATGTTTGAGATGGTCGATGTCAATATAGGCGCAGGTGAAGGGGTCGCCTTTGCGCCAGAGTTGCTCGACGTGACGGTCGAGTCCGCTGCGGTTGCCCAAGTTGGTGAGCGGGTCGATATAGGCGTTGCTCTCAAGCAGCCGGCGCTCTTGTTGCAGGATGGCATGCGTCTTTTGCAGTTGCTCGCCAACGGCGCGTAGTTCAGCAGGCAGCGCGGCAACATCGAGTTCGGCGGTCGAGATGCCATTCGCAAGTTGCTGGAGATAGGCAATAATCGATTGCTCACCCAGGCGATATGGCTCGTTCATGATGAATAACCTCCTTGGGCGGAATAATGGTTTGTATCATATCCCCAATTCGGTTTGAATTGGGGATATAAGCTAGCTAATGGAGACAAATGCCCCCTTCGGCGGTGGCGTTTTGCGCGCGAGCGTATCAGTTGTTATTGCCACCATCGAGCAGTGCCTCAAAATCCTTCGCCGGCATGGGGCGGTAGTAGAGGAAGCCCTGAGCGTAACGGGCGCCCATGTGGCGTAGCATGCTCGCCTGCTCATTTGTCTCGACGCCTTCGACCACGACGGGCAGATGGAGCGACTGCGCCATTTCGAGCATCGATGAAATGATTTGCGTGCTGCGGCCTTGATCGCGGTCGGTGGGCACAAAGGTGCGGTCGAGCTTGATGACGTCGACGTTGACGTTCTTGAGCATCGCGAGCGTGGACTGGCCGGTGCCAAAATCGTCCATATAGGTCGAGAAGCCGCGGGTGTGCAGGTCGGCCGTCAGCTTGTCCACGGCCTCGGACTCTCCCGTATAAGCCGTCTCAGTGATCTCGATACGCATGAGCTCGGGCGGTAGGTTGTATTGGGCGGCAAGCGATCCCATATGTTCGGCAACGTCGCAGGCAAGGATATCCACGCGTGACACATTAAGCGAAACCGGAACCACGCGAAGTCCTCGATCGATGCGCTCGCGCAGCCATGAGGCGACACCCTGCCAAATGTACTTGTCGAGCGTCACCACAAAGCCGCTTTCCTCGAGTGCGGGGATAAACGTTGCGGGCGAAATGAGAGAGCCGTCCTTGTCAATCCAGCGGGTGAGTGCTTCGGCGCCAATAATCTCGCCGGTTTCCATATCGACCTGGGGCTGCAAGTGGTAGGTAATACGACCATCTGAGAGCGCGTACTGGAATTCGGTCAGCGTGCGGTGGAACGCGACTTCGCGCTCGTACTCCGCGGGGCAGAAAATGGCAATGCGCTCCTTAAAGTCGTTTTTTGCGCGTCGATTGGTAAACATGGCCTTCGCCTGCGCATCGATGGTGATCTCCTCATTGGAGTCGATGGGGTAAACGCCCATGGACGGCCAAAAACCTACGCCGTCATCATGCCTGGCTACGGCCTCGCGAACGCGGTTGTAGATTTGATGGACGGTGATGTGCTTAAAGGGGATGAGTACGCAAAAGTCATCTTGGCCCCAGTACCCTGCGACGCCCATATCGGCATTCTCGATGTCCTTGAGGACCGTGCCCACATCGGCGAGTACGCGGTCACCCTCGGCCTGGCCGTGCCATTCATTAAACAGGCGCATGTGACCCATGTCGACCGTGGCGATGCACCAGGCGCCGTCGTGCCTTGCCTCGAGAAATGCGTTGGCACGCCGCATAAACTCGCTGGGTCGATAGAGGCCCGTGAGTGAGTCGATACGTTCGGCGATGGCGCTTTTGCGCTCCGCCTCGGGTATGGGGAGGCTGTCGTTGGGAACAAGCCCGCCGGCCGTGCGAAGGCGACGGTCGAGTTCGCCTAAAACGGCGGTCGCCTGATGGGTTAAGTACTCGTAAAAGGCCGGGACGACAAGACAGACGGGAGTAATGGTGTCGCCTGCGATTTGCACAGGAGCGAAAACGGCCTCTTTAAGATGGCGGGTTAGTTGCTCGAATGCCTCGTGGTCCAAATCGTTGCTAAGCACGACGAACTGGACGCTTCGTGAACGGTAAACCCTGCTTCTGCCTCGGGTGATCGACAGCATGCGGCCCGCGTATTCGGCAAGCATGTTGTCGACAGCCTCGGCCCCGTAGAGTTCGTTGAGCTTTGTCGTGCCACGAACGCGCACCGCTATAAGCCCCGTCTCGCAACGGTCGCGGCGGCAGGCATCGATGGCGTTGACCAGCATACGCTGCGTTCCGAGGCCTGTGGCGGCGTCGACGGTTTCGGCAAGTGCGTGGTTGACGATCTCGCCGACATAGAGCGAGGGGACATTTCCGTCGCCGTCGATACGAAACCCGCGAGCACGGCAGAGGACGTAGTCGCCGGCGGCATTGCGTACGCGGTACTGCATAACTCGACGGTGTTTAGTGCCGTTATAGACTTGTCGATGTCGTCGGTAAAAGCCTCAAGGTCATCGGGATGCACGCGCGTTTTCCAGTAATCGCGACAGTTGTCTATGTGCTCCGGGGGAAGGCCAAGATCGCGCAAGGCGCCTTGTGACCAAAGGGTGCGATGTTTGTCCAAGTTCTCGATAAAGAAATAGCGGCCCTCGTTGAGCATCGAAAAGGCATCGAAAATGCGATCGCTTATTTCGAAGTCGTCGGCGTGGACTTGCGTGATATTGCGTCGATCAAGGTGCATGGCATGACGTAGCTTGTAGTCGTACATGCGATGGTCGGCATCGAGCGTCATGCGATTGGGGGCTTCGCCCAGGGCGGGGTCGGCATACGACACTCCATAGCTAAACGAGCGGGGCATCTCGGAATCGTTGTTTTTGAGCAGGACCGTTCGGCAGTGTTCCAGACGTTCGGCGAGGTCGTCCTCGGTCGCAATCGTAGATAGGATGGCAAACTCGTCGCCGCCTATGCGAAACGCCGCTTCGTCCACTTTCATATACAGTTTGAGATAGAGGCTTACCTGCAAGATATAGCGGTTGCCCTCGTCATGCCCAAAGACGTCGTTGCAGTGCTTGAGATTGTCGATGTCGATGAACGCCATGGTAACGGGGATGTCCTGCTCCCAGAGCTCCTCGAGGGAGCGGGCAAAGCCGCCGCGGTTGCCAAGTCCGGTAAGCTGGTCGGTAAAGGCGGTCCTAATCAGATCATCCTGACGCTCGAGAAGGTCACGGACGGTCTTTTCGAGCGTTTCGGTGTAATTGCTGACAGTATCCATGTCGTAAGCGGCTTTCTGAGGTCGGGCGGATTGCGTCGGGCGAGCTCGTTGTGCACACGCGTTGTTGTTTGGCGCTTTGCGTGTATCCAGGCCCCCGCCTTGCTGCGTTGTTGGGTTAATTTACCGGCTAATGTTCGCTGTTGATAACTGCTGAGTAGTATAAACAACAGTGCAGAATTATATATGGGTGCACATGCTGTGGGCGGCTATTATTCGACAGGCGGTAGCGCGACGATGCGATGTTCGATGAAAATGCGACTGAGACGATATATGTTGACGGGTATACTTGTTCCGGTTTTAAACGCAGGAACGGAGATGGTCGCATGGCACAGCCGGATACGACGCGCACGGTGGGGCTGGCACTCGAGGGAGGCGGCTACCGCGGTATGTATACGGCGGGCGTGCTCGACGTTTGGATGGAGCACGGCTTGACCTGCGACCATATGGTGGGTGTCTCGGCGGGCGCGGCGTTTGGCTACAACTTTAAATCGCGCCAGATCGGCCGTGCCATTCGCTATAACAAGGCCTATTGTGCCGATAAGCGCTATGCGGGTGTAGCAAGCTGGCTGCGGACCGGTGATATGTTCAATGCCGATTTTGCCTATCACGAGGTGCCTATCGAGCGCGATCCCATTGACTTGGAGGCGTATCGCGCCTGTCCCATGCGGTTTACGTGCGTGTGCACCGATATCGAGACGGGCAAGGCTGTCTACCACGACCTGCCTTATGGCGACGAGCGGGATATCGAGTGGATCCGGGCATCGTCGGCGATTCCTGTGGCGACGCGTCCCGTTGCTATTGACGGGCATAAGTATCTGGATGGTGGCGTGGCTGATTCTATTCCCAGTGCATGGCTGTTTGCGCAGGGGTATGACCGCAATATCGTGGTACTCACGCAGCCGGCGGGCTTTGTGAAGCAGCCCAACAGCGTGATGCACATGCTGCGTCGCGTGTTCCGTCACTACCCGGAGTTTGTCGCAGCGCTTGAGCATCGGCATGAGGTTTACAATGCCACGCTCGATGACCTGGCACGTCGCGAGGCTGCCGGCGATATCTTTGTGGTGCGTCCGAGCGAATCGGTGAAAGTGCCGTCGCTATGCCGCGAACCCGATGAGCTCGAGCGCATCTACCAGATCGGCCACCGCGATGCGGAGGCGACTTTGCCGGCGTTGGAAGCGTATCTGGCGGGGTAAGGGTCGCATGCGGAAAGCGCATCCCGGAATGGAGGTCCAAACTGGGATGCGCTTTCTATTGCTGAAGATATGAGGCCGCGGAGCAACTGCTCGGCCTAGACTTATGCCTGCTGCCAGGTGTCGACGAGTTCCTTGGCGGCGGCGTAGGGGTCGTCGGCGCTGCAGACGGCGCTCACCACAAAGAAGCCGTCGACGCCGGTGGCCTTGAGCTGCGGCAGGTCGGCCGTCTTGACGCCGCCGCCCACCACGATGGGCACGGGGCTTGCCGCGTGGAGTGCGGCCAGGTCCTCAAAGCTCTTGGTGATGATGGAGCCATCGGCTGCGCGTCCGCAGTCGCGCTTGGTCTCGGTCTCGTGGAGCGGGCCGATGCCCAGGTAGTCGACCAAGCTCATGTCGGCGGTCTTGGCGTACTCGAGCATCTCCTCGCAACGGGCCGAAAGGCCCACAATGGCATCGGGGCCCAAAAGTTTGCGGCAGACCTCGACGGGAATGTCGCTCTGGCCCACGTGCACGCCGTCGACAGCAATACCCTGCTCGCGCGCGGCGAGTACGCAGTCCAGGCGGTCGTCGATCAACAAGGCGACCTGACCGGTCTTGCCGGCCTGTGCGATAGCCTGAGCGGCGTCGCCGGTCAGCGCGATAATCTCGCGGGCGCTTGCCACCTTGGAGCGCACCTGAATGCAGGTAAAGCCGGCGTCGAGTGCCTGGGCCACCACATCGCCCACGGGGCGCCCGAGGGTGTTTTCGGGGCCGAGTACCAGATAGGCCGAGATATCAAGGTTGTCGCGGATGCTCATCGTGCTTCCTCCTGCTTTTTGATCTGCGCTTCCATGCGCTCGAGTTTGCCAGTCATGGTGTCGGTAAATCCGGGTCGAATATCGGCTTTGAGCACGACTTCGGTGCGGATGCCCTTGCTCGCCAACACAAAGGTTGCGTCGCGCACGACCTGCATGACCTCGTCCCAGTCGCCCTCGATCTCGGTGAACATCGAGGTGGTGCGGTTGGGAAGGCCGCTCTCGCGAATGACGCGCACGACCTCGGCGACCTCGGCGGACAGCTCGTCGCCCGTACCGCACGGGGCGATGGCCACGGCGACGAGCGTGTTCATGCCGGTATTGGTTGTGGGCTCGGACATGGCCTATGCCTCCTCGAGCTCGAGTCGGTTATCGGCAATGTCTTGGGCGGTCGCGCGGTAGAGTTCGTCGATAAAGGCGACCTTAAAGCTTGCCGGGGCATCGGCGACAGCGGCGGCACGCGTGCCGGCAACGTTGTAGACGGCGGTGCCGCAGACGGCGGCCGTAAACGGGTCGGCGGCGCAGGCGTACACGGCCAGCACGCCGCCCTGTGAGCAGCCGCAGCCGGTGATCTTGGACATGAGCGGGCTGCCGCCGTGGGACTTGGCCACGGTCGTGCCGTCGGTAATCAGGTCGACTTCGCCCGAGACCACAACGGCGCCGCCGGTGTGGCGGGCGAGCGCCACGGCGGCATCGCGGGCGGCGTCTACCGTGTCGGTGGTATCGACACCGCGTACGCGGCTCAGATCGGCCGCCTCGCCCTCAAGACCCCACAGGCCGGCGAGCGCGATGATCTCGGAGGCGTTGCCGCGCACGATGGCGGGCTTGTACTGCTTGAGCTCGTTTACCAACTGGGTGCGCAGGCTACCGATGCCCAGGCCCACCGGATCGAGCACCCAGGGCTTGCCGGCGTCGTGTGCCGCCTTGGCCGCGCGGGGAATCGTCTGCTCGTAGATGGGGAAGAGCGTGCCCATGTTGAGATAGATGGCGCCGCCGCCGGCAACGAGCGCCTCGCCCTCGTCGGGCAGATAGACCATGGCGGCCGAACCGCCCACGGCGAGCTGCGCGTTGGCGACAAAGTCGATCGTCACCGTGTTAGTGATGGAGCCGGCCATCGGATTGGTGGCGCGAATCTCCTCCACGGCCTTGACCATATGTTGCTTAAGCTGTTCCGAATCAATCACTGCACATGCCTCCTTGGCATAGAAAAGGGGCGCTGTGCATAGACAGCGCCCCTGTAAAGGCGGCATGCTCCCTACGCCAGCATTAACTGACAGGTTCAAAGGATTGAGCCCCATGCCCTCTCAGCCTTGTGGTTTGCACCGCCGGCACTCCCGCATCGAATCTGTTGTTCCCTATACTAACGCACCTGCCAAAAAGGGACAGGTTTATTTTGGCAGGTCGTTACAATAGGTAGGACCGATACGAATGGGGGCCTTATGATTAAACTTGTGCTGACCGATATGGACGATACGCTGATTCCAGCCGGGCATGACGGCGCCAGCGACTACGTCATCGAGGGCATTCATGCCATGCAGGCGGCGGGTCTGCACTTTGGCCCGGTTTCGGGTCGCCAGCCGTCCGCGATGGGCTGGATGTTCAAAAATCGTTCCGAGTGTTTTTCGACTGGCGCGTTCTGTAACGGCCAGGTGATGTTTGTCGACGGCGAGGTTGTTGCCTCCCGTGCGAGCGACAACGGTGCCCTCATGCGCCTTGCCGACTATCTTGAGCAAGAGACCGACGATACCTATCTGAAGGTCTACAGCCTGGGCGATGACTTTTGGGGTAACGATGCCTATTGCGTGACGAGTGACCCCGAGCGCGTTCGTCGCGCCATGGAGTCGGGCGGCAACGCATGGCTCAAAGGCGAAGAAGCCCCGTGCCGTCCCGTCGTCGATGACGCGCCGGTGTTCAAGGCGAATATCTGGAGCGCCCGTTCGCGTGAGGAGCTCGCGGAGCTACGCGAGCGCGTTGCCGCTGAGGTGCCGGAACTCTCGCTTGTGTTTCCCAACAACCGCGTGCGCCTGTTTGACATCCTTCCGGCTGGTTGGGACAAGGGCTGCGCTGCGCTGGAGCTGGCATGCGCTTTGGGTCTGACGCCTGATGAGGTGGCCGTATTTGGCGATTCCGATAACGATCTGCCCATGATCGATGCCGTCCCCAACTCCGTTGCGGTCGCCAATGCCAACGAGGCCGTCACGGCTGCCGCACGCTGGCATATCGGCGCCGCGGCAGATGATGCGGTCGCCGGGGCTCTGCATCAGATTGCCGCCTGTGCCGCGACGGGGGAGATGCCGCCGTTTATGTGTCAGATGGATGCGATGGGTTTCGACGTCACGAACGTCTAGGGAGAAAGCTATGAAGCTTCAGCAGCTCAGGTACGTCGTCAAAGTTGCCGAATGCGGCAGCATCACCGAGGCCTCGCGCCGGCTCTTTGTGTCGCAGCCTTCGATTACCGCATCGATTCGCGATCTCGAAAACGAGATGGGTGTGCACATCTTTGAGCGCACCAACAAGGGTGTTATTGTGTCCGAAGAGGGCGAGACCTTCTTAGGCTACGCGCGCCAGGTACTCGACCAGGCCGACCTGCTCGAGGGCAAGTACAAGGGCGCATCCGAGCAGGTGCCGCATTTTAGCGTGAGCTGCCAGCATTATTCCTTTGCCGTTAATGCGTTTGTCGACGTGATCCGTGAGTTCGATGCCGCGCGCTACGACTTTACCCTGCGCGAGGAGCAGACTCACGAGATTATCGAGGACGTCGCGCATATGAAAAGCGAACTCGGCATCCTGTACCTGTCCGAGCACAATCGCGAGGTTATCGAGCGCATGCTGGCGGCCAACGAGCTCGTGTTCGAAGGTCTCTTTTGCGCCACGCCGCACGTCTTTGTGTGTGCAGACCATCCGCTGGCGGACCACGACAGCGTGACGCTCGAAGACCTCGAGGACTACCCATTTTTGTCCTATGAGCAGGGCAGCTACAACTCGTTCTACTATTCTGAGGAACTGACCTCGACGTTTGAGCGCCGCAAGAACATCCGCGTGCGCGACCGTGCGACGCTGTTCAACCTGGCTATGGGCCTTAACGGCTACACGGTGTGTTCGGGCGTGATCAGCCATGAACTTAACGGCCCCGGTATTATCTCCATTCCGCTTGATGTAGACGAGTACATGGAGATTGGTATCATCACGCGCAAAAATACGACGCTCACGCGCTGCGGCCAAGCCTATATCGACGCGATCCGCCAGCATATTTAGCCGCTGCATTCTGCATGGGTCAAATCTCTTTATGGCAGTCCCAACTGATATAGGAAACATCTATATCGAACTGTTATAAACGTATATTTTACGATTGCCATATAAGCGCTCATACTCTGTCCCAGTAAAGCAACCAATGCAAAGGGAGATATCTATGAGTACTTCGATTCAACCGAACGCGCCGTTTCGCGCCGATATCGTCGGCAGTTTTCTTCGTCCGCAGGCCGTGAAGGACGCCCGCGCTGCCTATGCGGCAGGCACGCTTGACGCCGAGGGGCTTAAGGCCGTCGAGGACGAGGCCATTCGCGACTTGGTGGCAAAGCAAAAGGCCGCCGGCCTGCAGGTCATCACCGATGGAGAGTTTCGCCGCAGCTACTGGCATCTCGATTTTATGTGGGGACTCAACGGCATTGAACGCCGTACCTCGCGTACGGGCTATATGTTCCACGACGAGGAGACCACGGCCGATACCGCCGTGGTGACCGGCCCCATCAGCGGCGAGAACCATCCGTTCGTCGAGCACTTTAAATTTGTCAAGGTGCTCGAGGGGGAGGGCCAGGTCGCGCGGCAAACCATTCCGGCGCCGATCCAGACGTTCTCTGAGGTCACGCTCGATCGCTGCGACGGCCAGCAGGAGAGCCTGCGCGCTGTCTATAAGACCGATGAGGAGCTTGCCGACGCCATTGCAGCCGCTTATCGCACGGTGATCGCCGACCTGTACGCAGCAGGCTGCCGCAACATCCAGTTTGATGACTGCACCTGGGGTATCTACTGCGACACCGATTTTGTCGCCAAAACCGGCATGAGCCCGGTCGACCTGCAAAAGGTAAGCGAGCTGGGCGTGACGCTCAACAACGCTGCCATCGAGGGTAAGCCCGACGACCTGGTCATCAACACGCACGTGTGCCGTGGTAACTACCACTCTACCTATGCCTTCGAGGGCGGCTATGACCCCATCGCGCCGTACCTGTTCGCAAATGAGGATGTCGACGCATTTTACCTGGAGTTCGATACGCCGCGCGCCGGCGGTTTTGAGCCGCTGAAGTATGTTGCCCCCGGCAAGAAGGTCGTGTTGGGCCTGGTGACCACCAAGGTCGCTGAGCTTGAGGACGAGGATGCTATCGTCGAGCGCATCCGCGAAGCTGCAAAGTACGTGCCGCTCGAGAACCTGTATCTGTCGCCCCAGTGCGGCTTTGCCAGCTGCGAGATTGGCAACAAGCTGACCGGGGACGAGCAATGGGCAAAGATCGCGCTGGTTAAGCGCATTGCCGAGCGCGTTTGGAAATAGCGGTAACGTTCGCGGGTGACGGTGCGTGCGAGACATGGCGTATCGCGTACAATGGTTCGGATCGTATCGTTCGGGCAGGTTATCCGATATGCCCGATCACCCTTCCATTCGAAAGGACATCCATGTCCCAGTCTTCGACGCCCGCCGTCACCGATGCCATCTACGACGCATCGTCGCTCGGCCGCCCGCGCATGTTTTTGCTCGGCCTACAGCACCTGTTTGCCATGTTTGGTGCCACGGTGCTGGTGCCCGTGCTCACCGGTCTCTCGGTTTCGGCAACGCTTTTGTTTGCCGGCTTGGGCACGCTGCTGTTCCACTTCCTGTCGCGCGGTAAGGTGCCGGCATTCTTAGGCTCATCGTTTGCCTTTATTGCCGGTTATGCCGCGATTGCGCCCAACGGCGAGGCCGAGCTTTTGCCTTACGCCTGCCTGGGCGTTGCCTGCGCCGGTCTACTCTATCCGGTACTTGCGGCACTCTTCCGCGCGTTTGGCGCCAAGCGCGTCATGCGCTTCTTTCCGCCGGTAGTGACGGGCCCCATCGTCATTTCGATCGGTCTGATCCTGGCAAGCTCCGCCATTGCCAACTGCCAGACCAACTGGCTTGTGGCTGTCATTGGCGTTGCCGTTATCGTCATCTGCAACATCTGGGGTCGCGGCATGGTCAAGATCGTGCCGATTCTGCTAGGCGTCGTGGTGAGCTATGCCGTTGCGGCCGCGTTGGGTGAGGTCGACTTCTCTGGCGTTGCAGCCGCTCCCTGGGTTGGCTTGCCCGTCGTGTGGGATAACACCGTGTTTGCGCTCTTTGGGCCGCAGTTCGATAGCGGTCTTGCCACGACGGCCATCATCACCATCATGCCGTTGGCCTTTGCAACCATGATCGAGCATATCGGTGATATCTCCGCTATTGGCTCCACCTGCGAGCGCAACTACATTGCCGATCCCGGCCTGCATCGCACGCTGCTCGGCGATGGTCTCGCCACGATTCTGGCTTCGCTCTTTGGCGCTCCGGCCAACACCACGTATGGCGAGAACACCGGCGTGCTTGCCCTGACGCGCGTGTTCGACCCGCGCGTGATTCGCATTGCCGCGTGCTGCGCCATCGTGCTTTCGTTCTGCCCCAAGTTCGCTGCCGTGATTGCCGCCATGCCGCCATGCGTTATCGGCGGCGTGTCGCTCGTGCTCTACGGCATGATCAGTGCCGTAGGCGTGCGCAACCTCATTGAGAACCAGGTCGATTTTCAGAACAACCGCAACGTGCTGGTGGCCGCTCTTGTACTCGTACTTTCGCTCGGCATTGCCTATAGCACCGCCGGAGCTATCGTGTTGGAGCTGGGCGGCGTGACCATTTCGCTGTCCGGCATTGCCGTGGGCTCGCTGGTTGGCATCGTGCTCAACGCGATCCTGCCGGGTAACGACTTTGAGTTTGATGTCTCCGAGCTTGAGGAGGCTGCTGAGTAGCAGCTGCGTTCAGCTAAAACAAGATATGGTGCCCATGCGTATATGCGTGTGGGCACCATTTTTAATGTGTCAGTATCCAGTGGATGCCGCGGGCCATGCGTAAGTCGGTTTGGGCAAAGTGATTGCCGGGGTTGAGCTCCAGCGTTGTTGGAATGCCGCGCTCGACGAGCAACGCTTCCATCGCGCGTGTGTCGTCGAGTACATGCCGCATCATGCGGTTGGGCGTCTTGGTTTCCTTTTTGCCGAGTGACAGGTAGACGGCTTGCGGGCTGCCGGCAAAAGGGGCCGTGCTGGCACGGTCGACAAAGTCGGGAAACCATAGCGACCCCGATGCGCTCGCGGCGCGGTCAAAGGCGTCGGTTTGCCAGAGGGACCAGAGTGCGAAGAGGCCCGCGAGCGAGTAACCGGCAATGCCGCGCCGGGTGGGCGGCTGAGGAAGCGACGACTCGACCTGGGGGATTATCTGATTCAGCAGCTCATCAAGAAAATCGGCAGCTTGGCCGCCGAAAGGCTCGGCATCGCGTACGGTCCCGTCGCATGCCCAGGGGCTCAGCTCGCGATTCCAATCGAGCCCGCCAATGGTGACGAGGGCGAATGGCGGACAGTCGAGCTCTCGGCAACACTTATAAACCTCGCTGCCGTCGCCCACGACCACAGGAAGGTAGATGACAGGCGCGCTTTCCGTATGATTCGAATAAACGGTTATCTGCTTTTGATGCGCTTCCATGACGGGCTTCTCTCAGTGTTGTGATATCGGCAGCCCCAATTGTCGCACGCCAGCGTATGCCGGTTGGGCTAGACCAAAGACAATCTCGTGCATCCCCTGCGGACGCATATGGAAAACGCCACCGCCGGAGGGGAGCTCGGCGGTGGCGTTGTTAAACGGTGCTGGGGCTCGGGGCCTTCGCGAGAGCTGCCATGTGCGCAGAGGCGTCTAAGAACGCTTACGGCTCGCCATGGTGCCTGCGGCGATAGCGGCTGTTCCCGCAAGAACGGTTGCCACGATGGCCGCACCCGAGGTGTCGCCGGTTGCCGCGAGCACGCCGGTAGTCTTGGCTTTCGTGGTTGAAGCCGCAACGGCCTTGGTCGGCTTTGAGCCCTCAGGCTTGGGGTTCTGCTTGGACTCCGCGGGCTTGCTTTCTGCGGGCTTGGTCTCGTCGGGCTTGGGGTCTTCCGGCTTGGCTACCTCGGGAGGTGCGATGGTCGTACTTTTGGCGACTGCTTTGATATAGAGGGAGTCGACCGTGGCGTCGCCCGTGCCGATGGCTTGGCCTGCCTCGTAGATGCCGTCACGGAGCTTGCGATAGTCAATGACCTTGCCGCCTTCGGGCGTCTGGATGGCGGCGTTCTCAATCTTGATGGTGCCGATTGTCTTGCCGTCAGCGCTCATGGCACGGGCAAAGATTGCCGCTGTATCTCCTTCGGCCGTTACCTTGCTGCGGATGATCGAGATGACTGCGGGTGTGACGCCCTCGCTGGTCTGGGCGATGATGCCGATGTTCTCGCCTTGGGGTTCGCGCCTCGTCTCGCCATCTTGGTTTTCGCTGTAGGGGATGGGGCCGTCGCCGTTCTCGACATAGCGGGCTATGGCCTTGACAACGGAGTCGCTGATGTAGATGTGGCCGCCCTTCTCGTTGGGTCGATCGTTTCTGGTGGAGAATGCAGCCGAAACCTCGCCTTCCGCAAACGCGTCCACGGTGGAGCCGTTCTTGACGACGATGTCGTCCTGGTAGGTGAAGAGGGCGTTGGCGCCACCGTATCTGCCTTTACTTGCACGGACCGTCACGTTTGCATGATCGAGGGTGATGCCCTTGTGGGCATAGACGCCATATTCAACACCGTTTACGTTGAGGGAGGCGTTTGTGGCTGCGAGGCTGCCCTTGGCCTCGACGGCAGCGTCTTCCTCGGAGCTTGCCTTGACCTGGCTGCCGTCCGAGATGTTGATATTGTCGCCGCTCCAAAGGGCCTCACCATCGGCTGAGCTTGCCTCGACCGTCCCGCCACCCTTGATGGTGAGGTTCTTGTCGGCTCCAATACCCTTGTCCTTGGTAGCCCTGGCGGTGACGGCTCCGCTGTCGTCAATCGTGATATTGCCGTTTGCCCTGATGCCATCCGATGCACCCGTGGCGTTGACGTTGCCCGAACCTTTGATAGCGAGATCACCTCCGGCATTGATGGCATCAAACCCAGTGCTCGTGGCGTTGACGGATCCGGCTC
Organism: uncultured Collinsella sp.; assembly: GCA_902478995.1. GTDB lineage: Bacteria > Actinomycetota > Coriobacteriia > Coriobacteriales > Coriobacteriaceae > Collinsella. The sequence continues at coordinate 15,072 of CABSNF010000008.1, read as the reverse complement.
CGTCGATGTTGATATTACCCGTGGTGAGGATAGCGTCCTCAGTAGATGTCACGCTGAGCGTGCCGCCCTCGTCGCCTTGGATATTGAGCTCGGCATTCTCGTTAGTGCCATGAGAAACGTTGATGCTTTCGATCCATTCGGCAGTGACGATGTTGGTTCCCGAGTAATTCACGTTGAGCTTGCCTGCGGCCTGGATCTCGCCGCCGTTATAGTTGTTGAGCTTCAAGTCGTCGGCGCCGTCCCACGACCAGGTACCGGCCTCGTCGCTCGTCGCGGTGTTGTACTTGTTGCCGCCGACCTTGACCCATTCCGCTGCGAGCGAGACGCTCGGCATGAGCAGCGAGCTCACCGTGAGCGCGCAGGCCAGGCCGCAGACGATGCGGCGCGTCACGCGGCGCCAGCTGCCGTGCGCGAGTCCTATGCGACGGCGAACGTCGGGTTCGGCAACATGGGTTCCGGCGGTAGTGTCATTGCGTTTGGGGGTCGTGAACAAGGCTGCCATGGTTGCTCCCGTTCTCATAGGGCCTATACGACTAGATTCAGTGTATCTGCTGGATGTTGCCGGCGGTAGTGCCGTTTGGAGGGCAAAATGGCCAAAATGGGGGAGAAATAGGCCGCACGCCGGCGCAGGGACCGGCGCTAAAAGAAAAGCGCGGGGCCGCATGGCGACTCCGCGCTTTATTGTTCAGCTTTTGCAGCCTTGCCCTTACGCTACGAAGAAGTAGACGAGGAAGGCAAGGGCCGCGATCCACCCGTCCCGTGCGAAAAAGTGTTTACGAGCGCTTGCGGCTCACCACGGCGCCCGCGGCGATGGCGGCTGTTCCCGCAAGGGCGGCTGCCACGATGGCTGCGCTCGAGGCGTCGCCGGTTGCCGCGAGCTTGCCGGTGGTCTTGGCTCCCGTGGCTGCAACTGCAACGGTCTTGGTCGTCTTCGTGCCCTCGGACTTGGAACCCTCGGGCTTGGTCTCGCCGGGCTTTTCCTCGGGTTTGATCTCCTCGGGAGGCGCGATGACCGTGCTCTTGGCGACAGCTTCGTTATAGGGGGAGTCGATCACAGCGTCGCCCGTGCCGATGGTTTGACCCACCTCGTAGGAGATACCGCGGCCATACTCTTCCTCGTAGCGATAGTAGTCAATGATCTTGCCGCCTGCGGGCGTCTGGATGATGGCGTCCTTGATTTCGATGGTGCCAATCGCCTTGCCGTCCGCGCTCATGGCAAGGGCGAAGATTGCCGCCGTGTCTCCCTCAGCTGTGACCTTACTGCGGACAATCGAGATGGTCGCGGGCGTGATGCCCTCCTTGGTCCGGGCAAAGATGCCGATGTTCACGCCCCTATGCTCGGGAATGACCGCGCCGCTTTGGTCGTTGCTGTAGTGATCGGGGCCGTCGCCGCCGGTCTCGGCATAGCGGGCTATGGCCTTGACAACGGAGTCACTGATGTAGATATGGCCACCCGCTTCGTCGGAGTAGAAATTACTGGTGGAGATTGCAACCGAGAACCTGCCTTCTGCGAGCGCATCCACAGTCGAGCCGTTCTTGATGACGATGTCGTCCTCATCGGTGAAGAGTGTGCTGACTTCCCCGCCATCTGAGCTTGCGCGGACCGTCACGGTCGCGCCATCGAGCGTGATGCCCTTGTAGACATAGATGCCATACCCAACGCCACTTGCGTTGAGGGAAGCGTTCGTGACCGTGAGGCTGTTTTTACCGTCGATGGCGGTGTCTTCCTCGGAGCTTGCCTTGACCTGGCTGCCACCCGAGATCTCGATGTTGCCGTCGGCCCAAATCGCATTGTCTTTGATAGAGCTTGCCTCTACCTTGCCGCCGCCCTTTATGATGAGGTTCTCGTTAGCATCGATACCCTGATCCTCGGTGGCCTTGGCGGTGACGGTTCCGCTGTTGTCGATCGTGATGTTGCCGTCGGCCCTGATGCCATCCGAATCGCCCGTGGCGTTAACGTTTCCCGAGCCCTTGATGGTGACATCGTCCCCGGCATCGATGGCATCGTGCTCGGTGCTCGTGGCGTTGACAGTGCCAGCGCCGTCGATGTTGATGTTGCCGACGGAAGTGATGGCGTCACGAGAAGATGTCACGTTGAGCGTGCTGGACGCGTCGCCCTGAATATTAAGCTCGGCGTTCTCGTTCGCGCCATCCTTAACCTTGATGCCGCGGCCGTCGTCGTTAGTGACGGTGTTGTTGCCCTCGTAGCTCACGTTGAGCTTGCCCGCTGCCTCGATCGCGCCGCCGTCATAGCCGTTGAGCTTCATATCGTCGGCGCCGTCCCAGCTCCAGGTGCCGGCCTCGTCGCCTGCCGCGGTGCCGGCGTTGTACTGGGTACCGCCGACGTCCACCCACTCGGCCGCGAGCGAGACGCTCGGCATGAGCAGCGAGCTCACCGTAAGCGCGCATACGGCGCCTACAACGATGCGGCGCGTCACGCGACGCCAACTGCCGTGTGCGAGCAGCGTGCGACGGCGCACGTCGGGCTCGACAAAATGGGCTCCAGAGGTTTTGTCATTGCGCTTGGGGGTCGTGAACAAGGCGGCCATGGTTACTCCCATCCTCATGGGGCCTATGCGATTACGCCCAGCATATCTGCAGGATGTAACCGGCGGTAGTGCCGTTTGGAGGGCAAAATGTCCAAAATTCGGGAAGCAATACATCGCGCGTCCGTGCGTTGTCTGGCTTTAAAAGAAAAGCGCGGAGCCGCTCGATGCGACTCCGCGCTTTGGTGTTCTGCTTTGGCAGCTTTGCCGCTACGCTACGAAGAAGTAGACGAGGAAGGCGAGGGCTGCGATCCACATGAGCGGCTTGATCTTGGAGGCCTCGCCCTTAAAGAGCGCGACGATCACGTAGGCGATAAAGCCCAGGCCAATGCCGGCAGAGATGGAGTAGGTGAAGGGCACGCCGGCGACAATCATGAACGCCGGGAAACCCTGCGACACGTCGGACCAGTCGATCTCGGAGGCCTCGCTCATCATGAGGTAGCCGACGTAGACCAGAGCACCGCAGGTGGCGGCGCTGGAAACGATGGTGACGATGGGGGAGAAGAACGCGGCGAGAATGAACAGCACGCCGGTGGTGACGGAGGTGAGACCCGTGCGGCCACCGTCGGCAGCGCCAGAGGTGGACTCGACGAAGGTGGTGATGGAGGAGACGCCCATGAAACCGCCCACAGCAGCGGCGGCGGAGTCGACGATCAGGATCTCCTTGATATTCTCGACGTTGCCGTCGTCGGTGAGGAACTCGCCCTGCTTGGCCACGGCCATCGCGGTGCCCATGGTGTCGAAGAAGTCACTCATGAGCAGCGAGAACGAGATGACGAGGAGCGCGGGGTCGGTAAGGACCTTGACGATGGCGGGCACGCCGCCGGCGTCGGCGATGGGGCCACCGATGCTCGAGAAGTCGAGCGGGGCGATGATACCGGTCGGAGCCTGGGTCACACCTAGGGGGATACCGGCGATGACGGCGACGACGATGCCGATGAGCAGCGAGCCGGGGACGTTGCGGCAGGCGAGGGCGACCGTCACCAGGATGGAGATGATGCCGACGATGAAGGTGGGGGAGGTGATGTCGCCCAGACCGACGAGTGTACCGGCGCCAGCGGTGATAATGCCGGCATCGCACAGGCCAATCATGGCGATGAACAGGCCCAGACCCACCGAGATGGCGTGACGCAGGACAACCGGGATGGCGTCCATGATGGCCTCGCGTAGGCCACAAAGCACGAGCAGCAAGATGACGACGCCCTCAAGGAAGATGACGCTCATGGCCACGTGCCAGTCACCGCCGCAGACGGTGGTGGTGATTCCAGCAATCATCGCGTTGACGCCTAAGCCCGACGCGCAGGCGAGCGGGCGGTTGGCGAAGATGCCCATGCAGATGGTCATGATGCCGGCGCCCAGGCAGGTGGCGCAGGCGAGCGCTCCCGCATCGATGCCGGCGCCCGAGAGCACCGCAGGGTTGACGGCGATGATGTAGGCCATCGCCAGGAATGTTGTCAGTCCAGCGCGGAGTTCGGTCCCGATTGTGGACTTGCGCTCGCTGACGTGAAATAGTTCGTCCATGCATACCCTTTCCTTGTTCGGCCCCGAGTTTAGGCCGATTGACACGAACGCTCCCACTATAGCCCCTTTACGACGCTGTTGTTCCTCGCATGTTGATGTTCGGCGCTTCGTAGCAGACGGACGGTATTTTTCGCATGAAAATGTGTGGGTACCGTATACTTAAGCGGTTACAACGACCCCTATGGAGGAACGTATGATTAAAGAGCTTTGCCACGACGAGGCTATCCTGTCCCAGCGTTGCGAGGTTGCGACCGTCGAGGACGAGTCGGTCGCACAGGACCTGATCGATACCATCAAGTCGCTCGACGATGCCGGCTGCCTTGCCGCCAACCAGATCGGCGTCACCAAGAAGGTCTGCGTCTACCTGGACGACGCCGGCGAGCCCCATGTGCTCTACAACCCCCGTCTGGTGTTTGGCCTGGGCGCCAGTAAGATGGAGGAGAGCTGCCTGACGCACGAGGAGGTCACCAAGTCCACGCGCTATATCAAGTGCAAGGTTGCCTTTGACCAGATTGTCGACGGCAAGATGAAGGAGTGCCGCCGCGACTACGCGGGCTTTGAGGCACAGATGATCCAGCATATGATCGACCACTGCCAAGGTAAACTTGTCTAGGGTGACTACAACACCGCACTTCGTCTCTTTTGGCCCGGGCATGACATTGTTGTTATGTCCGGGCTTTTGTGTTTAGCGCCTCTTTGATTGGTGACAATAAGCTTAGAAAGAAAGAACGTAAAGCTAGGAGGCGCCATGTGCACGAGCATTCGATTTACCGATAATTCTGGCCACATGTATCTGGGCCGCAATCTCGACTGGAGCTTTGACTACGGCCAACAGGTTCGCGTGATGCCGCGCGGGTTTCACATTCCGTATTCGTTTATCGACGACGCGACAGCGGCGCACGCGGTGATCGGTATGTGCATCGATTACAGGAACTACCCTATGTTCTTCGATTGCGGCAACGATGCGGGCCTCGCCGTGGCGGGTCTCAATTTCCCGGGTTATGCCGAGTATGCCGAGGACCCTGTCGACGGCAAGACCAATATCGCGGCCTATGAGTTTCCCCTGTGGGTGGCAGCGACGTTCTCGACGGTCGATGAGGTCGAGGCCGCGCTGCGCGACACGGTGATTGTCGCCAAATCTGCCGGAGAGGGGCTGGGCGTGTCGCTGCTCCATTGGATTATCGGCGACAGCCAGCGCAGCATCGTGGTCGAGATGATGGCTGACGGCCTGCATGTATACGACGATCCGGTCGACACCCTTGCCAACCAGCCGACCTTCCCGTGGCACATGGAAAACCTGCGCACCTATATCACTGCCACAAGCGATTTTCCGCAGACGGCGACATGGCGTGGCGCCGAGCTCAAGCCCTATGGCGCGGGCGCCGGCATGCGCGGTATTCCGGGTGACTGCTATTCGCCGAGCCGTTTTGTAAAGGCGGCGTACCTCAATGCCAATTACCCGCAAAAGGAGAGCGAGACCGAAAACGTCGTCCGCATGTTCCGTTCACTTGAGGGCGTGGTGATGATTGAGGGGGCGTCCAGGATGGGCGATGGCAAGTTCGAGAAGACTATCTACACCGGATGCTTTAGCGCGCGCACGGGCAATTATTACTACGCGATGTATGATGATCCGTCGATTCGCTACGTGAGCCTGATGGATGCCGAGGGCGCAAGCCCCGATAGACTCGTGGTTCCCGAGCCGCGTCGTTCGTAGCCGCTAGCTTTACTGCAATACAAGACGGCCCTGCATCTCTCGCGAGGTGCAGGGCCGCTATCGTCGATGGGTGACGGCGCTAGAAGTTGGCGTCGTTGAGCTGTTCGCTCTCGAGGCCGTCGAGCTGTTGCTGTTCGGGCGTATCGGCGACGCTCTCGAGCAGCTCGGTGGGATCGACGTTCATGTCCCTACCGGCCTCGTTGCCATTGACCAAGTCGTCCGAGAAGATGTCGACTTCCATTTCCTCGGCCTCTTCGATCTGAACCTCGAGTGGCACCTGGGTGCGCACAAGTTTGACGGCCGGGCGCATGCGAGCAAAGAGCGGTACGTACTCAATGATGATGGCCGAGTTCTCGAGACCATACCAACGTGCCGGGCTTCCGCAGGCGCGGCGGACGGCGTACTTGATGGCCATGACGCGATGGTCGTTGCGGTTGATGTCCGTTTCGGGGGCAAGCATCTTGCGCAGCATACAAAAACGGAAGTCGCCCACGTTGCCGCGTGTCTCGTAGATGGAGTAGGTGTGATGCTGCGGCGGCAACTCACCCGATGCCATCAGGTCGCCAACGATCTGGCGCAGGTAGGCGTTGATGCGTTGATTGACCTTAAAGCCCAGGTCCAAGCGCACGCGGAACAAAAAGTCCGTGCCAAAGGTCTCGACGGAATACTCGTGCGTATAGGGCTCATCGGTGACATGCACGTTGATGAACCAGTATGCCTTGGCGCGCTTGGGATGCTTATCCAAGATGGAGTAGAGCACGTCGCGGTCGAGCGTGAGCGGGTCGGGACTGTTGGTAAGGAACACCAGATTGTCGGCGAGCACGGGGTAGGTCTCGTCGTTGCGCAGGCGGCCGAGCTGGTCAATGTACTTGGAGACGGGCAGCAGGATCGTCTGCGTGCGCTCGATGGCGGTGCCGCGGCGCCACACGTACATAAGGCCAAACAGCAGCGCGGCCAGGAAGATCATGACGTAGCCGCCGTCAAAGAACATGGTGAGGCACGAAGCGAAGAAGCACAGCTCAATGGCACCAAAGAGCAGGGCGAAGACGCAGGCGCCCAGCTTGTGCTTGAGGATGCCGGCGATGTAGCTCGTCAAAAGCGTCGTGGTCATGAGCATGGTCACGGTAATGGCGAGGCCGTAGGCGCTCTCCATGCGCTCGGAGTTTTGGAACAGCAGCACGATGAAGATACAGCCGACCCACATGATGTTGTTGACGAGCGGAATATAGAGTTGGCCCTTGGTGTCGCTGGGGTAGTGGATGCGCAGATGCGGCATAAGGTTGAGGCGCGTTGCCTCCGAAACCAACGAGAACGAGCCGGTGATGAGCGCCTGCGAGGCGATGATGGCCGCCACGGCCGAAAGCACGATGGCAAAGGGGCGCAGGGGCTCGGGGAGCATCATATAGAACGGGTTGACGATATCCATCGCGAGCATCTGGGGATTGGAATTGTTGGCGAGCAGCCAAGCGCCCTGACCCAGATAGTTAAGGATGAGGGCTGCCTTTACGAACGGCCAGGATGCGTAAATGTTAGCCTTGCCCACGTGACCCATGTCCGAATAGAGCGCCTCGGCGCCGGTCGTCGACAGGAAGACGAAGCCGAGCACCATGATGCCCGAGTGGTTGATGGGCGAGAACAGGAACATGATGCCGCGGATGGGGTTGAGCGCGCGTAGGATGGACAGGTTGCCGAGCATGTTGAACAGGCCGGCGCCAGCCAAGAACAGGAACCACAGCGTCATGAGCGGGCCGAACAGCTTGCCGATCGACGAGGTGCCGGCGCGCTGCATGGCAAACAGGCCGCAGATAATGATGATGGTGATGATGATGACGTTGGTCTGGCCGTCGCCCAAAAGCGCATGGCCCCACTCGATAGTGCGCAAGCCCTCGATGGCCGTGGTGACCGTGACGGCGGGGGTGAGGATGCCGTCGGCGAGCAGCGCCGCGCCGCCGATCATGGCGGGAAGGATCAGCCACGGCGCCACTTTGCGCACCAAGCTAAACAGGGCGAAGATGCCGCCCTCGTTGTGGTTATCGGCCTTCATGGCGATAACCACGTACTTGACCGTGGTCACGAGCGTCATGGTCCAGATGACGAGCGAAAGCGCTCCTAAGATCATGTTCTCGCTGACGGTACCGATGCCGCCGTTGTTGGCGACGATTGATTTCATGGTGTACATGGGGCTCGTGCCGATGTCGCCATAGACGACGCCGAGCGTTACGAGCAGCATGCCAGCGGAGAGGGGAATGGCTCCATGCCCGCCTTGACCACGCTGGTCTTGGGGGCTTGCCTCCAGTTTGTTGTGTGCCACGTGGACTCCCTTAGACATCTGGCCTCTGCCAAGGGCAATAGACCTTTATGCCATCTTTATACATATAAGAGCAGTTTGGCACATTGGTTAGCTTTAGACAATAATCCCCAGCCGGGGATTATTCATATACGCATGTAGCATTTCAGAGCAGGGGCTATTAAGCACGTGCTGTCTGGGCGATGCCAGCCTTGGTGTTTGCGCGTTTGCCGGCGACTTCGCAAAAGATCGCGCCGCCGATGATCAGCGCGGCGCCCATCAGGCGGACCGGTGTTATGGCTTCGCCCAAAAGGACGGCCGAGAACACGACGGCCGAAAGCGGCTCAAGGTAGCCGACGACGGCGACGGTCTGCACGGGCAGTTTGGCGACGGCGCTAAAGTAGAGCAGGCAACCGATGCCGGTGTTGACAATGCCGAGCATGGCGACGGCACGCCAATCAATGCTGGCGGCGACGCCGGCGGACAGGAATGAGGGAGCGCCCTGCGTGATGAGCGTGAGGATCAACGCGGTTACAAAGGCGGCACTCACCTGGAGCGTGGAGTTCTCGAGACCTTCGATATGTGGCGCTCCCTTGCTGGCAATGACCATCAACGCGTAGCAGAAGGCCGAGGCGATGCCGCACACGATGCCCGCGATGGGCATATTGCCGCCCAGACCTTGGACCGCGATGAGGAAGGCGCCGCAGGCGACGGCGATAAAGCCGGTAATTTTACCGCCGGTCAGCTTTTCGCCAAAGATGAGCGGGGAGAGCGCCATGACAATGATGGGGCCGCAGTAGTACAGCAGCGAGGATACGCCGACGCCGATCGTCTGGTAGGCGCGGAACAGAAAAATCCAGCTGGCGCCCAGCGCGGCTCCCGAGAGGAGGAGGGCTGCGGCTTCGCGGGGGCGAGATGGCGCCTGCAACTTATGGCGTTGGGTGATGGCGAGGACGGTGACAAGCGAGAGTGCGCCCAAAAACGTGCGCAGGAGCACGATATCGGAGCTCGGTAGCGCGATGGCAGCGGCGATGATGCCGTTGGAGCCAAACAATAGCAATGCTGCTAGGTACGTAAACAGTCCGTTGTTCATGCGCTGACATCCCCTCTATATCCGAGCATGTTCACTATGGGTGAACTGGCTTTAGAAGAAAAGCGAATATAATGCATGGCAAACATGAAAAAAACTCATGCAAGGGTGGAGGCGTGTCGTGGAAACGAATATTCAAAAGATGCAGGTGCTGCTGGAGACCGTGCGCGCCGGAAGCTTTACGCGTGCTGCCGAGCGCCTGAGCTACTCGCAGTCGGGCGTGAGCCGCATGGTGGCCGATCTTGAAGCCGATTGGGGCTTTAAGGTGCTCGACCGCAGTCGCGAGGGCGTGGTGCTTTCTGCCGACGGGCGGCAGGTGATGCCGGCAGTCGAGGCGTTATGCGAAGAGTTTGGCCGCCTGCAGCGACGCGTGGACGAGATGCGAGGGCTCATGCGTGGCAAGATCTGTATCGGTACGTTTTCGAGTGTGGCGACCCATGTACTGCCACCGGTGATCGCACGGTTTCGCGCTGATCACCCGGATGTCGATTATGAGTTGCTGATGGGTGATTACTCCGAGATTGAGCAATGGATGGCAGAAGGCCGCTGCGACCTGGGCTTTATTCCGCGCGAGCCACGCGGCGCCGGCATGGCGTCGCGGCTGTTGGTGCAAGATGAGTTGATGGCCGTGGTGCCAGCAGACTCCTCGCTTGCCACGGCGGAGGTCGTCTCTCTTGCCGATTTGGCCAACGAGCAGTTTATTCTGCTGGAACGGGGTACCGATGATGAGATTACGCCGCTGTTTCGTCGGGCGGGGCTGGCAGTGCGCTCAAAACTGTCGACTTGGGATGACTATGCGATTATGGCTATGGTCGAGGACGGCTTGGGTGTGAGCATTCTTCCCGCGCTCATCTTGCGCCGCTGTCAGTTCGATGTTGCCGTGCGTCCGCTCGAAGGGCATCCCCATCGGCAGATCAATGCGATATATCGCACGGCTGACGTTTCGCTTGCTGCCGCCCGTTTCCTTGAATACCTCTAAACGCGTGCATGTCATTGTCCGCTTTGGGCAAATCTCGGAGTTCGGTTCGTTTTCTTATGAAATTGAACTTTCGAATGAGGTGCCGCGTTATACTGCTGCCTAAATTGAACCTTGGTTCAATTCGTGTTCTATAAATTGAACTTTGCCAGCAAGGAGGTTCCTGTGGCCCAAGAGACGTTTAGCGATCGCCTGCGACAGACTATGTCCGATCGCGACGTTCGCCAGTCGGACGTAATCCGCGCATCGGAGGTGCTCGGTAAAAAACTCGGCAAGAGTCAGATGAGCCAATATGTGAGCGGCAAGACGATCCCGCGGCGCGATGTGGCAGAGCTGCTCGCTCGCATTTTGGAGGTCGATGTTACCTGGCTGCTTGCCGGTGGCGCCGATCAAGGCGAGGCATCATCGTCCCGTAACGTTTCCAAACCCGAACCCCATCACTCAGCTCAAATTCCAAGGAGCACCACCATGCGTACTTTTTCTAAATCCACCAAGCTTGATAACGTCCTGTATGACGTGCGCGGTCCCGTCGTCGACGAGGCTGCCCGTATGGAGGACGAGGGCGAGCGCATCCTCAAGCTCAATATCGGCAACCCGGCGCCCTTCGGTTTCCGCACGCCCGACGAGGTCATCAAGGACATGCGCCAGCAGCTGCCCGACTGCGAAGGCTATTCCAACTCGCGTGGCCTGTTCTCCGCGCGCAAGGCAATCATGCAATACTCGCAGATCAAGGGCCTGCCCAACGTTCAGATGGAGCACATCTACACGGGCAACGGCGTGTCCGAGCTCATTCAGCTTTCGATGAACGCGCTGCTCGACAATGGCGACGAGATTCTGATCCCCAGCCCCGACTACCCGCTGTGGACGGCGTGCGCGACCCTTGCCGGCGGCCATCCTGTGCACTATCTGTGCGACGAGCAGGCCGATTGGTATCCCGACCTGGAGGATATGGAGTCCAAGATCACGAGCGCGACCAAGGCCCTCGTCATCATCAACCCCAACAACCCCACGGGCTCTGTCTATCCGCGCGAGGTACTCGAGGGTATTGTTGAGATCGCGCGCAGGCACCAGCTCATGATTTTTGCCGATGAGATCTACGACCGTCTGTGCATGGACGGCTACGAGCACGTCTCGATTGCCTCGCTCGCTCCCGATCTGCCCTGCGTTACCTTTAGCGGTCTTTCCAAGTCGCACATGATCGCGGGCTATCGCATTGGCTGGATGGTGCTTTCGGGCAACCAGCGCTGCATGAGCGACTTCATCATGGGCGTCAACATGCTCTCGAACATGCGCCTGTGCTCCAACGTGCCGGCCCAGTCGATCGTCCAGACGGCGCTCGGCGGCCATCAGTCGGTCAATGACTACATCCGCCCTGGCGGTCGTGTCTACGAGCAGCGTAACTTTGTGTATGAGGCGCTCAACAAGATCGACGGCATCTCGGTGGTCAAGCCGCGCGCGGCGTTCTACATCTTCCCCAAGATGGATGTTAAGAAGTTCAACATCACCGATGACGAGCAGTTTGCCCTCGACCTGCTGCACGAGAAGAAGATTCTGATCACGCGCGGCGGCGGCTTTAACTGGGCCGAGCCCGATCACTTCCGCATCGTGTACCTGCCGCGCATGGAAGTGCTTAAAGAGTCGCTCGAAGACCTCGCCGATTTCTTTGATCACTACCGCCAGGCGTAGGGGATAGAAGTTCCGCACTATGAAGAGCTCCCTGCAGTTGCTTGGCTGCAGGGAGCTTTCTTGAATTGGCGCAACTATATAACTATTCCTTGGCAGTGGTCGATTTCGTGCTGGATGATCTCGGCGGTGTAGCCCGAGAAGTTTTTGATGCGGCGGACAAAGTTCTCGTCCAAATACTCAACCTTAATGCGGCGATATCGGGTACAGGGACGCTCGCCGGCCAGCGAGAGGCACCCTTCGCTCGTCTGATAGGCATTGACCTGCTCGAGAATTTGAGGGTTGTACATCAGCAGCGCCCTGGTGCCGTCCTTTACGCAGATGATGCGTTTGCGCACGCCGATCATGTTGGCGGCGAGGCCCACGCACTCGTGCTCATGTTCGTTGAGCGTATCCAGGAGGTCCTGCCCGGTCGCGGCGTCGTCGGGTCCCGCGTCTTCGGAAGGAAGGCGCAAAAAGAACTCGGATTTCATGATGGGCTTGATCATGGTGGGCTCCTCATGTCTCATGCTTTCGTGGACTTTTAATAATAGCGCGGAAGGAAAGCTGCGCGTCCGCGTTACAATCTTTCGACGTTGGACCATGTTGCCAGACTCGTCGTGTACGGCGTCTGGCGTAAGTCTAGGGCTCATTTTCGCCCTGGACTGTTCCTCTGGGGCGATGCGACTGTCGTTCCAAGAGGAAGGAAATGCATGGGGAGCAAATCTCAGCAACAAGTTAGAGTAACGCCATCGGCCACTGCGGCGATTCTCGTCGTAATGTATATCGCAGCCTTTGTTGCCGCGTTTAACGAGAACATCATTAACGTGGCGTTGCACGACATTATGGCGGCCTTTTCGGTGAGTGCCACCACGGCGCAGTGGCTCGTTTCGGGCTACATGATCGTGACGTCGATCTTTACGGCCATCATGGCCTTCCTGTCCGGCCGTTTCTCGACGCGCAAGCTGCTGTTTTTCGCATGCGGATGCATGGTCGCCGGCGAAGCCCTGTGCCTGGTCGCTCCGTCGTTTAGCGTTTTGCTGCCAAGTCGTATTTTGCAGGCTGCGGGATCGGGCATCTTGTTCCCGCTCATGATGAACGTGGTGCTGTCTTGCGCCCCGCGCGAGAAGCTCGGTCTGTATCTGAGCCTAGGCGGTGCCTGCATTACGCTAGGGCCGGCGTTTGGACCCGTGATCAGCGGTCTTATGTGCACGTTGTTTGGCTGGAGGGCGGTGTTCGTAGTACCGCTGGTGGGCGGCATTGTGGTCGCTGCGGCGGGCGTAAAGCATGTCCAGAATGTCGGAGAGCGCTCGAACACCACGCTTGATATTCTGTCGGTTGTTTTGCTCGCCGCCGGCATTACGGCATTTGTGTATTCCGTAGGCGAGTTCTCGACCAATCTGATTGCCGGTATCGCGGCGCTTTTCGCCGCCATTGTGCTGCTCGGCCTGTTTGCGGCCCGTCAGCTCAAGCTCGAACATCCGGTGCTTAACGTGCGTCCCATGGCGAGCGTTCGCTTTTGGCCTGCGTGCCTGCTTGTGGTGGTGTCGATGATGACGACGTTCTCGATGAGCGTTTTGTTGCCGCTCTATTTTGAGGGCGCATACAGAATGACCGCACTTGTTGCGGGCTTGCTCATTTTGCCGGCGATTGCCTGCAACGCCGTGACCTCGATTGTGGGCGGACGCGTGATGGACGCCCGTGGCGCATGGCCGCTGCTGCCGGTCGGCTTTACCCTGATTGCCGTGGGGCAGACTGCCATCTCGATGACGGCGGCAAGCATGAACATCGGCGTCGTCGTGGCGCTGACCGTTGTGGTGTATGCCGGAGTCGGTTTGGTGCTGAGCCCCTCGCAAACGGCCGGCTTGGAGACGCTGCCCGCCGCTGAGCATCCTCACGGAACGGCATTGCTCAACACGTGGAGCATGATTGCCGCATCGTTTGGCCCGTCGCTGTTTATCGGCCTGCTCTCGAGTTCTGCGGCGACTGCCGGTGTCGCTGGCGCTGCGACGGACGTTGCCCAGGCAATTGGATTTGCAGCTGCCGTGCGTGTGGCAGCTGCAATTGCCGTGGTTGGGTTCGCGACGTCGCTGGTGTACGCTCGTCGCGAGTCGCACATGTCGCATTAATGTGTGCATATAGATTCTGCAGCTAGATTGGATGGCGACACCATAAACTAATGGACGTTTTGCCGAGAGGCATGAATGTTTAAAGCGCAAAGAGTGCGCGACGGGCCCCGCGAATGGGGCGATGATGCCCGAGAGGGCCAAGAAGGAGTCTCATGTCTGAGAACGAAGAGATCATGAACGAGACCGAGAACGAGACCATGGCTGCCGAGGTCGAGGCAGTCGAGACCGTGGAGACCGAAGCTGCCGAGGTTGAGGCTGCTGACGAGGTTTCCGCCGAGGAGGAGGCCGAGGTTGTCGAGGCCGCCGTTGATTACGATGACGAAGAGCTGATGGACAAGATGCAGAAGGCTGCCCGCCTGCTGCGTAGCCGTCGCTTTGCTATTTCCAAGGAGGAGGAGGCCAAGGCCGAGCGCATGGCGAACATCGAGCGCGCCATCAAGCTTCTTGACCTCAAGCCCAAGATGGAGCAGAAGGAAATGTCCGATCTGCTGGGCATGCGCCTCCGTGAGCTCGATGGCCTGATGGCCGAGGCCGAGGCTGCCGATCTGGTCGGCCGCATCGACGACGCCGAGGGCGATATGCGCAAGATCGTCGTCTTCGCTGCCGAGGATGCCGCTGAGGGCCTGGTCGAGCTTGCCAACAAGAAGGAGAAGCTCCTGCCCGAGCTTTCTTATGAGGAGGCCACCGAGCTGATGGCGGCCCTCGATAAGGTTATCGCTCCGCTCGTCGCCATGGGCCTGGACGAGGACCGCGGTCCTCGCGGCGGCCGTGACGACCGCGGTGGCCGTGGCGGCGACCGTGGCGGTCGCGGCGGCTTTGGCGATCGCGGTGGCCGTGGCGGCGACCGTGGTGGTCGCGGTGGCGATCGCGGTGGCCGCGGCGGCTTTGGTGACCGTGGCGGCGATCGTGGCGGTCGCGGCGGTTTTGGCGGCAACCGTGGTGGCTATGGCGACCGCGGCGGCAATCGTGGCGGCTTCGGCGGCAACCGTGGTAACGACCGCGGCGGTCGCGGTGGCGACCGTGGTGGCCGCAACGGTGGCGGCTTCCGCGGCAATCGCTTTTAGTTACGGCGTTTTACCAAACGCCGTAACGGGCCGACGCTGCGCGGGCCGCATTTGGACAATCTGACGTTCAACTTCAAGGGCGC
>CABSNF010000007.1 GCA_902478995.1 uncultured Collinsella sp. | reverse complement strand
ATCTACACTTCTAGCTTCGTCGGCAGCGTCAGATGTGTATAAGAGACAGAGAAGAAGCAGTCCGCCGAACCCGAGCAGCAGCAAGACCGAACCTGGCTCGCTTACGCCCTCGGCGCCGCCGTGTTCGCGGCACTCACCTCCGTCCTCGCCAAGATCGGCATCGAAGGCGTCGAGTCAAACCTGGCCACGGCAATCCGCACCTGCGTGGTACTGGTTATGGCATGGGCAATCGTGGCAGCCAAGGGAAAACTGGAGCAGGTCACGCACGTTGACCGGCGCGAACTCACATTTCTCGCAACATCGGGCATCGCGACTGGAGCATCGTGGCTGCTCTATTACTATGCCATCGCTGCAGGCCAGGTGAGTGTCGTGGTGCAGATCGACAAACTATCGATTGTCGTATCGGTGCTATTTGCGCGCCTGGCATTCAACGAAAAACTCTCCCGCCGCAGCGCCATCGGTCTCGCCCTCATCGTACTGGGCACCGCCGCGCTTGCAATTTGGAAGTAGCGCCGATACCGAACGAAATCCAGTCCACCCGCAAATCCGTGACACAGCGCCCGCACCGGACTTGAGATGTTTGTACTGACTGCGCGCTACCGTGCTACTTGCGCAGCGGCTTGGGCAGCGGGATGCCGGCGGCGATGACGGCCGCGATAATCATGCAGACGATACCCTTGAGTGGGAAACACATAAGCAGCAGGCCCACAACCATGACAGGCTGGCGCATGACGGCGCCCATCGTCGATGCCGTGCAGACGGCGACGCAAAAGACCGGATCTGCGCCGGTGAGGATGGCAAGGCCATAGCCCAGGCTTACGCCCGAGAAGATAACGGGGAAGAAGTGGCCGCCGCGCCAACCAAGGTTGATGAGGGCGGGCGTCAGCATGGCCTTAACAAGACCGGTCGCGATAAGCACGCCGGCGGGAATGGTGAGGTAGGTCTCCATAAGTACATCGGCCTGGGTCTCGCCGGCAAACATGGTGTAGGGCAAGACCGTGCCGCAGATGGCGAGCGCCAGACCAGCCAGCATGGCCTTGACGACAGGACGCTCCCCTATTGCATGGGACAGCGCCTCGCTCGCGTGCTCCGAGACAAAGTACAGCCAGCCGCAAACGGTGCCAACCAACGCCAGCGGGATGAGCCAGGCAAGCTCCAGGTTGCCCACCTCGGCGGCCTCGAACCTGGGCATGCCCATGCCGCCGCCCACAAGTTGGCCAAGCAGCAGGTAGGTGCCCAGACCGCCAGCGATCGCGATACCGTAGACCACAGTCTTCTGTGCCTTGGGCAGCTTGATGGTGATCTCGCCGGACGCGGACCCATCGTCGGCGTCTTCGCCCTGGCCGTCGGCGCTACCGGCGAGCGGCGCCACAAAGCCAAAGACGGGCGCGGTAAAGAGCGCCGTCAGCGCGGCCTGGGTGCCCAGCAGCGTGAGCTCCCTAAACTCGGCGCCAAAGCGGCGCATGCGGTCGCCGACCCAGCTGCACAGACCCGCGATAACGCCGGTCAGGCCGGCCTCCGGTCCAATACTTCCGCCAAACAGCAGCGGCAGCAATGCCGCGAGCGAAAGCCTGCCCAGATTGTCATACGGGTAGCGCCCATCTTGCTTAACCTTAGCCATCACCTGGTTGAGGTCGTCGGTCTTGGTGCCCGTAAGCTTTTCGTACAGACCGATCAGCAGGCCGCCCAGCAGGCAGACAAAAAACGGATACGGCAGAAAACCGAACGGGCCGCTGGCGAGTTCGGGCGACGCCGCGCCCAGCATGTGGGGGATCTCGGTCCACAGATAGTCGATACCGTGCTCCATCGCAAAAAAGAACAGCCAGACCGCGGCACCTGCGAACGCACCGGTCACGGCAACGCTAACTAAAAACAGCGCGCGGTTTGTGGGTTTGGCAAGGTTGTCCATCGGGTCCTCCCGCGGTCAAAGTCGACATAATTACGTTTTATTGTAGAGCGAGCGTTGCCCAGACAAGCCAACCATCTGCGCCACAAACGGCACCATTGGGAGTCATAGTGGGGCAGGCTCAAGACTTATCCGTTGATAATCGAGACAATCTCGCGCAAATCGTCGGCAAAGTAAATGCCTTGCTGGCGCCTCGGGCTCGAAAGCCCCTTATCAATCATGTGCCCGAGCAGCGCCTTGAGGTCGTTGTAGTAACCGTCCAGGTTATACAGGATGCACGGAGCACTCAGGTGCCCCAACGACACCGCGGACATGACCTCGGCAATCTCCTCGAGCGTGCCCGTGCCGCCCGGAAATGCGATGAACGCATCACCGAGCTCGATCATCTTGTCCTTACGCTCGGCCATATCGCTCGTCACGATGAGGTCATCGATGCCGTCGTGCTGAAACTCGGCCTCTATAAAAAAGCTCGGCTCAACACCCGTCACGTGTCCACCTGCCTCGAGTACGCTATCGGCGAGCGCGCCCATCAGGCCCGATTTGGACCCGCCGTATACCAGCGCGTGCCCGTTGGAGCCAATCCAGTTGCCCAGCTCTTGCACCGCAGGCAGAAATGCTGGGTCGTTACCAACGCTGGCGCCCAGGTATACCGTGATATTCATATTCAGTCCCCCTCGTCATGACGCGCAGCGCCCGTTCTAGCGCTGGCGTCGACGATACTCGCGCACACGACGCGAAAGATCGGCGAGCTCGTCGCGATCGAGCTCTTCCAAATGCTCCAGATCGTCCATAAAGCGCGCCATGGTGTCCTTTTGGCGCATCTTGATGAGCGTATTGCAGTAGTTCACCGCCACGCCCGTGAGCATGGCAATGTAGAAGATGCTGATAACGCTCAGGACAACGGTAATCGCGCGGGCGACCGGCGTTTCGGCCGGGATATCGCCAAAGCCGATGGTCGAGACCGTCTCAAAGCTAAACCAGAGACCATCGCCAAACGTAAGGGTCGTGGGCTCGGACAACCAGACGGCCGTCGAGCACAGCAGATAGAAGACGAGGAACAGCTCCGTAATGCGCACGAAGCCCGCCTGGCGCAAAACGTCAGCAAGCGTCCTGAGCTTTTTCATCGCGACCCTTTCCACGGACAACAAATCACGTTCGCTCGGTATTGTCCCACGCCTCCCCCGCAAACGGAACTAGTCGTTTAAGAACGTCCCCAATGACCACCAGCTGCCGACTGGGCAGGCTGAGCTGGTATCCTTATGCGGTAATGTCTCGATTCGTTAGGATTGCATGTGAGAGCTGCCACTGTCCTTCGTTCAGTTATATGTCGCGCCCTGGCCATTGTGCTCGCCGCGCTTGCCGTGCTGAGTTCTATCGCGCCTGTCCAGGCTTTTGCCGCTGACTCTAGCCAGCCAGTCAAGACGGTCCGCGTCGGCTGGCTCGTCAACAACGAGGGCTTCCAGGACGGCACTCCCGGCGAGCGTCTCTCGGGATGGGGCTACGAGTACCTCCAGACCCTGTCGTACTACACGCCCGGCTGGCGGTACGAATACGTCACCGGCACCTTCACCGAGCTTATGGACATGCTCGAGGCAGGCGAAATCGACCTCATGCCCAACATCTCTACTCCGAGGAACGCGCCCAAAAGTTGCTCTTTTCCTCGAACCCCGAGGGCATCGAACGCTACTACATCTACGCCAGGCCCGATCGCGACGATCTGGCCAAGGGTGACCCCCAAGCGCTCCAGGGCCTTACCATCGGCTACAACCCCGGCGTTATGCAAACCTTCGTTGGCCAGCAGTGGCTCACCAACGAAGGAATCGCCTGCACATACAGGGAGTATGACGGAGACTCCGTTCTCTTTGACGCGCTCGCAAACAACGAGGTCGATGCCGTCATCATGAACGACACGATCTCGTCGCCCAGTGCCTCCCCCATGTTCTACATTGGTTCGAACGACTACTATCTTGCCGTTCCCAAAAGCCGTCCCGACCTGATGAACGACATCAATGCCGCCATGTCGGCAATCGCCCGCGTCAACCCACGCTATATCGACGAAGTCAAATCTAACTACTCGGCCCAAAACAGCGGTTCATCATCGCTCAACGGCCCCGAACGTTCCTGGCTCAAAGCAAATGACAACACCATCACGTTTGGCTACATTACGGGCAAACTCCCCTACTGCAACGAAGACGAAGACGGCAAAATGGAAGGCTCGCTCGCATCGCTTGCGACGACGTTGCACGATAAATTTGGCATTACGGTCAAAACCGTCGCCTTTGATAGCTACAAGATGATGTCAAAGGCCCTGTCAAAGGGAAGCATCGACGCTGCGCTGCCGGTATACCGAGATTACTGGTTTGCCGAGCAATCTGGCGTTGTGCAGTCGGTATCGTTGGGAACCGTGTCCCTCACCGCCATCCACACCGGCGGCAACCTGAACAAAGACCTTCAGAACATCGCCTGCACCAAATCATCGTTTATCAACCGAAATGTACTCGAAAGTCTGTTCCCCACAGCGACCGTGACCGAATACCAATCCGCCGATGAAGCGTTCGACGCCCTCAGGAAGGGAACGGCACACTGCATCGTCGCTCCCAGTTCACGTGTAAAAACCATCGGCGACCGTTATGATCTCGAAGGCTACGAGACGACCGAGCTCCCTGACACCTGTGAGCTCTCGTGCTGGATTTCGCGCGGAAAACCCGAGCTGTTGGGAATCATCAACAAGGGCATCATCAATGCCGGAGAATCGCTCTCCGCAAGCAATTACTCCTCCACGTCGTACACGGCCCAGGAATCCAACACGCTTCAATTCCTTTATCGCAACCGTGCCGCCGTTGCAGCTGCCCTCATCGGTATGTTGTCGGTCGGCATCGTCCTGCTCATCTGGGCGCTCGTACGCGCTCGGACCGAGCGCAAAAAAGCCGATGCCGCCAACGCCGCCAAGACGGCATTCCTCACGCGCATGAGCCACGACATCCGTACGCCGCTCAACGGTATCCTGGGCCTTATCGAGATCGAGGAATTGAAGGAAGGCGATATCCAAGTCGCCCGCGAGAGCCGTGCCAAGGCGCGCGTTGCCGCCAATCACCTGCTCTCGCTAATCAACGACATCCTCGAGATGGGCAAAATCGAAGACCGCAAGCTAACACTGGAGCATGCGCCTTTTAACCTCAAAGAGCTCTGTGACGATACACTGGTGCTGTGCAAGCTCCGCGCGTCCAGTAACGGCATCACAATGCAGGACAATAGTCTGCCGTACGCCACGGGGCCATACATGATCGGCAGCCCCACCCATATCCGACAGATCATGATCAACCTGTTAGACAACAGCATTAAGTACAACAAGCACGGCGGCTCCGTCACCTTTAGCTCAAAGACCAAGCCACTCGATAACGGGCGCGCTCTCTTTTGCTTTAGCGTCTCGGATACCGGCATTGGCATGACGCCTGAGTTTTTAAAGCATATCTATGAGCCGTTTGCACAAGAAGGTGACAATGCGCGCAGCAAGTTCCAAGGAACCGGCATGGGCATGCCAATCGTCAAGTCGCTTATTGAACTGATGGGCGGTACCATCGAAGTCACCAGTGAGCTCCATGTGGGCACTTCGTTCTACGTGGAGATTCCGCTCGATATCGACAAGAACCCTCAGACGCGGGCAGATACGGTCGAGAGGGCGCTCGACTGCTCGCTCGCCGACATGAACGTGCTGCTCGCCGAAGACAACGAATTGAATGCCGAGATTGCCCAGGCGCTGCTCGAAAGCGAAGGCATTGTCGTAACTCGCGCCGCCGATGGCAACGAAGCGGTCGACCTATACGTTGGCCGTCCCGCCGGCAGCTTCGATGCGATTCTGATGGACATCATGATGCCAGGCATGGACGGCTACGAGGCAACCCGCGCGATTCGCCTGAGCGAGAAGGTCGATGCAGCCGACATCCCCATCATCGCGCTCACCGCCAACGCCTTCGCCGAGGACGCCAAGGCGGCACACGACGCCGGCATGAACGCCCATCTGTCCAAACCGGTCGACTTTAACAAGCTCAAAAACATGCTCGCCCGCATCAAGAAATACGGAGCTGTTTCGCTATAGTTTGTGCTCAACCACCATACGCAGCAGAAAGGAAGCCAATGATGTTTAGGCCCTTACGTCGAAAGAAACGCGCCATCACTGACGAGGAAGCGCGCAAGTTGCTCGCCACCTGCAAGCGCGGCGTCTTTGCCGTCAACGGCGATGATGGCTACCCCTATGCCATTCCCGTCAACTACTTCTTTGACGCCGAGCACGACAAGATTTATTTCCATGGCGCCAAAGCCGGCCACAAGGTCGACGCACTCAAACGCGATGACAAGATCTGCTTTACCGTTTACGGTAACGAGTGGTATAAGGACAATGACTGGGCTCCCTACGTTATGAGTACCGTGGTCTTTGGCCGTTGTCGCCTGGTTGATGAGGCGCCTGCATTCATCGAGGACAAAGTCCGCCAGCTCGCGCTTAAGTACTACCCTTCTGCCGAAGAAGTCGAGGAGGAAATCGCCAAGGACATCAAGGGCGTCCAACTCTACGAGATTTCGATTGAGCATCTTTGCGGCAAGCAGATTCAAGAAAAATAAACCTCCGCAGCAGGTCTGCGCCCAATGGTTACAGATGCCTTACCACACGGGGCCTTCTAGCCGACCTGGCAGAAGGCCCCGCATGCAGTGCGCGCTTACCGTGCATTAAAAACGTAGCGGTCCAAGCGGTCGCACGCTTCCCTCACGCGCGAAAGCGGCAGCGCCAGATTCACGCGAATGTGGCAGGGCCCGTGGAACGGACGGCCGTCCTGATACCCCACGCCCACGCGCGCCCCCTCGTCGAGCAACCACTGAATATCGCGGCCATGCTCGCGGCACCACTCGGTGCAGTCCAGAAACACCATGTACGTGCCCTGCGGACGCGAAAACGCGACGCCCTTCCAGTGTTTTTCTGCATACGTGCAGAAGTACTCGATATTACCGGCAAGCACCTGGTTGAGCTCGTCCACCCACTCGTAGCCCTGCGGCTGGTAGGCACCGATAAGCGCATGCATGGAGAGGACGTTCATCTCGTTGTAGTGGGTCTTGTTGGACACGGCGCACACGCGGTCGCGCAGCGTCTCGTTGTAGATGATGTGGTAGCTGCCGACCAGGCCCGCCAGGTTAAACGTCTTGCTCGGCGCATAGAGGGCAACCGTGCGCATGCGGGCATCCTCGCTCACCGACTGCGTCGGGATGTGTCTGTGTCCCGGCAGGATGATATCGGACCAAATCTCATCCGAGATCACCACGCAATCGTGCTGGCGATAGTTGTCCATGGCGCGCTCGATCTCGTCGCGCTCCCATACGCGGCCGCAGGGATTGTGCGGCGAGCAGAACACCGCGGCATGGATGTGGTTTTGGGCGAGCTTGCGCTCCATGTCCTCAAAGTCCATACGCCACACGCCTTGGTCGTCGAGCTTAAGCGGGCTGTGGACAATACGATAGCCCGCGGCTTCGATGGACTTGGTAAAGCCGATGTAGGTGGGGCTATGGACCAGCACCGCATCGCCCGGCTGGACATACGCGCGCAGCGTCGACACGACACCGCCCAGCACGCCGTTTTCGTAGCCGATGTGCTCGGGCGCCAGGCCTTCGACGCCATTACGGCGGCTCTGCCATTCGATGATGCGGTCGAAATACTCGGGGCGCGGGTTAAAGTAGCCAAACATGGGATGCTGGGCGCGCTGAATGATGTGTTCCTGGACCGTGGGCACCGTGGCAAAGTTCATGTCGGCCACCCACATGGGAATGCGGTCGAAGCCCTCGTCGGGTGCGTTCGGGGCCATACCTGGGATCTCACCCCAAGAGTCAACGGCGATGGAGTCCATGCCGTGGCGGTCGATAAGCGAGCTAAAGTCGTATTTCATGCTGAGCTCCCGTGCGAAGTGGATTGTTTTGGTAGGCGTTATTGTCCACCAGCGTGGGCGGTTTTGGCATGGGGTTTGGCGCTTAATTTGACGGGTGCGGACGAATGGTTGGTTAGTCTCGCGCGTCGGTGACGGCAACTACGGTTAGCTGGGTTTCATCGACCGTAAACGATATGTCGAGCCCAGCGAAAGCCAGATGATAGACGCGGTGTGGCTCGTGCTTGCTGCCCGCGCGGCGCGGGTCTTGGCGAAGGACCTCGACCAAGCCGGGGAGCTTTGCGGGCGGGACCATATCCTGCAGTGCTTGCGGAAACTCAACATCGAGCTCTTGCCACGGAGCATCCTCGATCCAGCCTCCGGTCGCATCCGGGTGGCAGTCCGCAAACGGAATGTAGGGCTTGATGTCGTAGATGGGCGTACCGTCGCGCAGGTCGGCCCCCAACACATGGATGATGGGGCCATCGTCGGTGAGCTCGACACGATCAAGCTTGACGCAGGTGAGCCCGATGGGATTAGGGCGAAACGGACTGCGCGTGGCAAACACTCCCACACGTTCGGCTCCGCCCAGACGCGGCGGGCGCACGGTTTTCGACCATTTTGCGTTGGTGCCGGACCTGTCCTGCGTTTTGGCATCGGCGGCTATGTCCTTAGCCGTGCCGCCGGGCGTTCCGTTTTCGAAGCGCCACAGCAGCCATAGGTGAGAGAAGGAGTCCAGGCCCTCAACCGCTGCGTTGGAGGCAAATTCCGGCTCAAAGACGATGCGTCCCTGCAGATGGGGCGCCAAAAAGCTGTTGCGCGGAATGCCGAACTTCTGCGGCAGGTCGGTATGTATGTGTGCAATAGGTTCCATGCTGGTCATTGTACGGCATGGAGGCCTGGGGCGTTGCGCGCAATTCTTCGCCGCGGTCGCCCGTCGTGCAACCAACGGTTGCTTGGAAGGGCGTCTGCCGCCGCGTATGCTTAAGCCATCAACCAGCAGAAAGGAGCCGCTATGGCCTTTGCAGAAAAGCTCATTGCCATCCGTCGCGCCCATCACCTTACCCAAGAGCAGCTCGCCGCCAAGCTCTTCGTCACACGCCAAGCCGTCAGCCGTTGGGAGCGCGGCGAAGTCACCCCGGGCATCGACATGATGAAGCTCATTGCCGCCGTGACCGGCGAGCCTCTGTCTCATCTGCTCGAAATGCCCGAGCATTATTGCCAGAGCTGCGGCATGATACTCACGCCCGACGACTGCGGCACCGATGCCACGGGCGCCACGACCGACCATTACTGCAAGTGGTGCTACGACCACGGCAAGTACACCTACGAGACCACGATGGAGGCGATGATTGAGGATTGTGCCCCGCGGCTGGCGCAAAACACCGGCATGTCGCTCGACGAAGCCGTCTCGCTCATGGGCGCCGTCCTGCCGCAACTGGAGCGCTGGCACACCGTGCAGGAAAACGAGGAGCGCTACGGCGCCGAAGCGCGGGCGCGCTATGGCGATGAGGCTATCGATGCAGCAAACGAAACGTTACTGGACATGGATCCCGAGACATGGAATGACATGAAAGAACTTGAACGCGCAATTCTGGGTCAGCTCTCGATTGCCATGGGCGACGGCGATGCGGATGGAAGCGAGGCTCGCAAGCTCGTCGCGATGCATCGTCGTTGGATTGGTCTCAACTGGGGACACGAACCCCAAGACGAAGCATACCTGGGCCTCGCCCACGGCTATCTTGCCGATCGGCGCTTTATCGACTACTACGACAAGCCCTGTGGCACCGGAGCCACGGCGTTTCTGGTACAGGCCATCGAGTCGTCGTTGGCGCGCGCATAGACCGCGGCGGCTTTGGGTATTTCAATCAAAACCTCAACCGATTGGAGACCTATGGCTACTAATCACGAGCTCGTGCTCTACGTTATGACCGGCTGCCCGTATTGCATAAAGGTCAAGCGTTTCCTTGCCGATAACGGCGTGACCATTCCCGAGCGCAATATCTCGACCGATTCCGATGCCGAGCAGACACTCATCGCCGTCGGCGGAAAACGCCAGGTTCCCTGCCTATTCATCGACGGAAAGCCGCTCTACGAATCGAGCGACATCATCGCATGGGTACAGAAGAACCTGCTCTAGTGCAACATATTCATCGGGGACGTTCTTAAATGACTAGTCGTTAAAGAACGTCTCCAATGGCTAGCTAGCCGTGGAAGCGGGCTATGGGTGCAAGTGGCTGCTCGCGAAAGACGCGCTCGACGGCGGCGCGGTATTCGTCGACCTTTTTAGTCTTGCGTACGAGTTTGTGAACGGTAGCGTGATCGGCGAAGGCGCATTTGGCGTAGAACCACCACTCCTTCATGCGAAAGACCGCATTGCCACCAATCTCTTCTGCATAGGCCGCGAATAGCATGTCGTGGAAACGCTGCAGTTCGGCTGCCGTGGCAGCAGGACCGCCGTTGACCATACGAGCCAGAGCGGGGTTCGCGAGCAGGCCGCGCCCCAACATCACATGGCGCGTGCCGGGATAGGCCTCCACCAGCGCGTCCATATCCTCAAGATCAAAAATGTCGCCGTTGTATGCCACCGGAAACGGCGCACGCTCCAGCGTTTCGCCATAGAACTCCTTGCGCGGCGTGCCCGTATAGCGGTCCTTTTGTACGCGCGGATGCACGATCAGCTCTGCCAGCGGCATGCGGCAGTACAGATCGAGCACACGCTCATACTCGTCATCGCGTTCCAACCCCAGCCTGGTTTTTACCGACACCGGCAACGGCGACCGCTCGCACACGTCGCTCAAGAACACCTCGAGCTCGTCGAGGTTGCGCAGAAAGCCCGATCCTTTGCCCTTGGCAACAACCGTTCCCGAAGGACAACCCAAGTTGAGATTGACCTCGCGATAACCCATGTCGGCGAGCACCTGTGCCGCCCACACAAACTCGTCCGCGTTCTTGGACATCAGCTGAGGCACTACGTTGAGCCCCTGGTTATTGGCAGGATCAATCTCCTTAAACGCCTTGCCGCCAAAGCGGTTTCCCACCCGCGGCGGCGGCAAAAACGGCGTGTAATAGCAATCGAGCGCGCCGAAGCACTCCGCATGCACGCGACGGAACACATGCCCGGTAATCCCCTCCATGGGGGCAAGCGAAAGAATCATCAACATCTGCTCTCAGATCAATGCGGCAAAGGGACCGCCCCTTTGTCACATGCATTATGCCTTGTGCTCCAGATGATTCACAAGGCAGAGGTAGCAGCTTGACGATAATCACCCTTCCATCCGTCGCCTCACGCAACGAAGGCGAATGGTTTTCCGCGAAGTGAACGAGTGAAATCGGATCCCCGAAGCATCGACACTTTTGGAGAGGCATTTCCTGCGGTTTTGTCGCTCAAATCCTACGGTTTTTGCATCCAAAAGTGCGAATGCTTCAGGGGTCCAGAATAGGTCGTTCACTTCTCTGAAAACCATTCACCTTCGATTTGCTGGCGCTCACAAACAGTGAGAGACTGTCCCACGGCAACCCCCTTGCGCGTCATTCGCCCCACGACAGCGACTCCGTGCTCCAAAAACGACGTTCATGATCGCGACGACCACCAACACCACGCTGTTGACACTATGTTTGAATAATAGACGCCCCACTCATTTATACTAAAGAGCGCGTGCGCATCGCCCCCGAAAACGATGAGGATCGAGGCCCCCATGCAGCAGCTCACCGAACAAGAAAAGAAACGCATCCAGCGGTACTGCACGTACCCCAAGATCGCAGCGACCGCACTCGTCATGTCGTTCGTGGCATGCCTGTTGATGTTGCCGCTCCAAATGATCAACGATATCGCGTTCCATCAAAAGGAATTCCAACCCGCGGGCATATATACCGCTATCGCACTCACCGTAATCGAACTCGCCATCTTTTGCTATTGCGCTCTTGCGCCGCGCTTTGGAATGCAGGGCAAACAGTGGAAGGGGCTGCAGAGCAGGCTTGCGGTGGCCCAGACCAACGAGGACCGTTCCGCGGAGGTCGCCGGCGTGCTTGCCACGCAAGCTGCCGGCCGCCTGCTCAAGAACAGCGATAACGATCTCGTGCGCAACCTGGGCGGTGCCGCCGAGGTTGCCAGCGCCGTAGGGGCAGTCGCCACGGCGGCAGACGTGCTGGCCGAAACCTCGAGCAATGCCGAGGCCATGGCAAATGCATACGGCGTGACGATCCCAAGCGTCAAGAAGCAGATCATGGCTCTCGCGGTGTTGCCCGTCATTGTGCTGCTTGGCGTCTACATCCCGCAGTTTGTCCAGGGAAATAACGAGCTTCAGGCAAGAAAGGCTGCAGCCGCCGAGCAGATCGCCATCGCGCAAGATGCCTTGGAGCCCGTGTGCGAACGCGTCGCGGCAGACGACCCATACGAGTCGTATCACGACTACGGCTACCGCATTATCGGCTATCTGCGCGATAATGACCTCGGCGCTCAAGCAGTCTATGTCTACCTTTCTTTTGATGCAGACGGCATGCTCACGGACGTCGATTACACCAGTCAGATTGACCCCGAGGCAAGCCTCGCAGACAACCTCGCCCGCGCCGAGCAGGATATCGCGACGCTCTGCGCCCCGCTCAACGGGTTGGACATTTCCGTTGCCACACCGGACCTCCTCACGCCATGCAGCCTGTCGGATGAATTTAAACAGGCATTTTTAGCCGGATCCCTATATGAAGAAATCAGCATCAAGACGGAGGACGAATCTATCAAGTCATACTACACCTTTGACACCGAGCCCAAGGAAGAGTTCGACGAATACACCCACCCGGAAATTAGGCTCATGCTCTCTGCAAAGAAGAACTAAAGGCTTACGCTCTAATTGCCGCTCGCAAACATCGTCTATATCTCGAGGTCTAATACTTTTCCGAGAAGTGAACGGCTGTATTTGGACCCCCTAAGCATCGACATTTTCTGACGCCAAAACCGCAGGATTCAACAATCAAAACCGCAGGAAATTGCATCTCAAAAGTGTCGACGCTTCGGGGGTCCATTTTGACTCGTTCACTTCTCGGAAAAGTATTAGACCTCGAATTCATAAGCCGCTCAATGTGACAAAGGGACCGTCCCTTGTCACATTATTCAGAGCGCAGGGCCTCCACGGGATCCTTCCTGGACGCGCTGCGGGCGGGCAGCAGGCCGGCAACGACCGTCAACAGCACCGAAATCGCAATGAGCACCAGCGCATCCTGCACGGGCAGGCTCATCAGATTGGGTACCTGTTTGGCAGCAAGCGCCCAGGCATTAACCGGAAAGCTCACGGCCACCACGACGACAACAGCAAAGACGCCGGCAATGAGGCCCTCGATAAAGGTCTCGGCATTGAATACGTTGGCCACGTTACGCTTTGACGCGCCGATCGCGCGCAGGATGCCAATCTCCTTCTTGCGCTCCAGCACGCTGATGTACGTGATGATGCCGATCATGATGGAGCTCACCACCAGGCTGATACTCACGAATGCGATGAGCACCAAGCTGATGGTGTTCACGATGTCGGTCACCGAGCCCATGATGATACCCATGTAGTCGGTGTACGAGATTGCCTGTTCATCGTGACCAGCGGCTTTGACCTGCTTGTTGTACGCATCGATGTGATCGAGTACGCGCTCCTTGGCCTCAAAGTCGCGCGGGAAAATCTTGACCGAGATGGGGTCGGCCTCGTCCGCATAGCCCAGTGTGGTCAGATTGTTATCGTAGGTGAGCTTCGACGCCTTGGCATAGCTCATCATGAGCGAGCTCAGGTCCTCGGCGTCCATGTTGAAGTGAATGGCATGAGCAAAGGCACTCGCATCCACGCGCATGGCGCTCGCCAGGCTAGCAAAACTCGACGACATCCGCGTCGCCATCTGGCCCATGAGCCCTGCTGCGCCTGCCTTGAGCTGAGCTGACACCGTCGCCGCAATCTGATCGCTGATCGACTTCATCACCTGATCCATTGCCTGCTGCAGATACGGAGTCAGCTGCTTTTGGACATAGTCGGTCATCGCCTGTTGCAGGCGCTCGGCCAAGGCATCGCCGCCGAGCGCTTTGAGCTGGGCCAGGATTTGCTGGGCTGCGGCATCATTTTCAAGATACGTCGAGAATGCGGCAGCGAGCTTTGACGCGTCTTTAAGATCTTCGGGTGTCAGCGCCTTAAACTGATCAGACTGCAAAAAGCCCTCAAACAGTTGGTTGGCTAGTGTTCCCACCTGCTGCATTTGCTCGGGCGTGAGTTCCAGACCGTCAAAGATGCCCGAGAAATCTGGGGCCGGTGCTTTTGCCATGATGTCGCTGAAGTCGATGTCCTTGCCAACGCCCGAAAGGTCAATATCCAGCCCGGACAAATCAAGACCCGACAGGTCCATACCGCCGGCAACACCCGAGAGCGCAGACGCATCGAACGAGAACGCACTCTTGAGCGCCGCCTCGTCCACACTGAACATGCTGCCCAAATCCACGCCTTGCTTGGCCTCGCCCTGCAGTTCATCGAAAGACTTGCCCGTAAAGACATCCGTCTCGGGGCGGGCGAGTTGCTCCTGCACAATCTGCGAATCGGCGGCGCGCTCCATAAGCCGGCGAGTCAGCGCATGCGTATAGGCAATGCCCGGAGACAACGCGCTCGCATTGGCCGTCTCGTTAGGTCGCACCACGCCCACAATGTGCACGTCGATACCGTCGGCAACCTTGGCGGCCATAAAGTCGGCATCACCAGACATGTCGGTCCATATGCCGGTCTCTTCGTTTTTGCGATAGACATCGGCCGGCGACAGCATCTTAAACGTCGTGGACAGCGCATCGTCGTAGGTAAAGTCGGTACCGGTCTCGGGTGCTTTGACCCCACCGTCAGCCGTCATGGCGCTGTTTACCAGACCGTTGAGCTCATCGATATCCAGCGCACCGATGCTATAGAGCGTGTAGTCGCCCACCGTACCGCGGCTCGAAAGCACCATCACGGCTTCGTTGGCAGACGTGGGCCAATGACCGGCGACGACATCGTACTGGCTGTCGAGCAGGCTCTGGTCGTCAATCATCTCGTTAAAGACCGAGGTTCCCATGGATTCCATGCTCACCGTTGCCGCCGAGCTCGCGCCTCCGCTCATGGCCTCGGTCATGGCGTTGGGCACCAGCCAGACGGGCTTCTCGTCGCCCTTGCCCGCACGATAGACAACCGGCGTCACGCCGTAGCCGTACTGGATAGCGTTGACTTCTTTATCGATGCCGTCGCCGCCGCCGTCAAGCCATGCCTTAAAGCTCGTCATATCGTTAGATTTAACACTTGCGAACATATCCTTTACGGCTGTGACCACGGGAATCTTATCGGTCCCCTTAGCCTTGCCACCGATGGCGTCATCGGACGAGCCCTCGCCCTTGGATGCCTCCTCATCGGTAGCCCCCTGACCGCCCATCATGGACGACAGGTCGTAATCCTGCTTGGAAATGGTGAGCGGGTAGCTCGAGAGCGTATCCTCCTCGACCTTTTTGATGTAACCGTTTACGCCATTGGACAGCGCCAAGATCGCCGCGATACCGATAATGCCAATCGAGCCCGCAAAGGCAGTCATGGCCATGCGACCCTTCTTGGTCATAAGGTTGCGGGCAGAAAGCCCCAGCGCCGTCACAAAGCTCATCGAGGTTTTGCGCGTAGGCTTGGCCTCGCGGCGCGTGGCGTCAGCGACATCGAAGGGATCGGAATCGTCGGTGATCTTGCCGTCCGCCAGGTTGACAATGCGCGTGGCATATTGGTACGCCAGCTCGGGATTGTGCGTGACCATGATAACCAGGCGGTCGCGCGCCACGTCCTTGAGCAGATCCATGACCTGTACGGATGTCGTTGAGTCCAAAGCGCCGGTCGGCTCGTCTGCCAGCACGATCTCGGGATCGTTAATCAGGGCGCGGGCGATGGCCACGCGCTGCATCTGTCCGCCCGATAGCTGGCTCGGGCGCTTGTTAACGTGCTCGCCCAGGCCGACTTTCTCCAACGCCTCGCGCGCACGCTGGCGGCGCTCGGCATGCCCCACGCCCGTGAGCGTAAGCGCCAACTCCACGTTTTCCAAAATGGTCTGATGCGGAATGAGGTTATAGCTTTGGAAAACAAAGCCGATGCGGTTGTTGCGGTAGGCATCCCAATCGCGATCGTGAAAATCCTTAGTCGAAATACCGTCGATCAGCAGGTCGCCAGAATCGAAATGATCGAGTCCGCCGATAACGTTGAGCATCGTGGTTTTACCCGAGCCCGAGGGACCCAGAATGGCCACGAACTCGTTATCGCGAAAAGACAGGCTTACGCTGTCGAGCGCCACCTGCGTAAACGACTGCGTAACGTATCTTTTGCAAATACCTTTGAGCTCCAACATGGACGGCAACCTCTCCCACGCGGGCGCACTCGCCCACTCTCCCCCGCCGTTCGTATTCGACGCGTTTGTCCTACTCTATCCCCATTTTTCACCGACACCAGTGAGGAATGTAGGGAACCGCGCCAAAAAACGAACGGAACGGCGCCCAAAAAAGAGGCCCCAAGTGGGGCCTCTATATGGTGGAGATTATCTTGAAAGGCAGCGGACTACTCCGCACAGCGACACACGATCCTCGCGATGCTTTACGTGTTTTTTACTGCTCGCTATTCGCAATCGCCTGGTCGATAAGTTTGTTGAGTGCAGCGCGCTGCTCGGCGGAGCTGATGGCTCCCACGATGGGCTCCCCTACGATGTTGCCATTCTGATCGATGACATACGTTGTCGGGAACGAGAACAAATTTGACGTGAACTTACCGGCCTCGCTATCCGACTTGAACCAGATGTTCTTATACGTCACGCCCTTCTTGCTCAGCACGTCCTTGGCATCTGCAATCTCGCCCTTGTTGCCATCGAGCGTAAAGGAATTGACGCCCACGACCTGGCCGCCCTTCTTGGCAAGCTCCTGATTCAGTTTCTCAAGATCGCCCAGCTCGCCCACGCACGGCTTGCAAGTAGTGAACCAGAAGTTCATGACGGTGACCTTGTTCTTAGAGAACAGCTCGTCGCTGTTCACGTCGTTGCCATCCAGGTCCTTGCCCGTAAAGCTGGGGAACTTCGTCGCCTCGTTCGAAGCATTGGCACCAGCCGTCATGCCAGCGGTCGAAGCGTCGACGCTCTCGCCTGCACTCGGCGTGCTTCCACAGCCGGGGAACTCCTTCTCCAGGCTCTCGAGCTTGTCCTCGATCTCCTTGATCTGCTGTGCACCGGCCTTGAGCGTCTTGAGCTCATCCGCCGTGAACTCATCCTTGGCGCCGTCGATGGTCTTGAGCAGGAAATCGCCGTAATTGCTGCCGTCCTCAATCATTGCCGAGTCTTTATTTGCCGCATTGAATACCTTTTCCCACAGCGCGTTATCACTCGAAAAGATCTCGTTCTCCTTTTTCATGAGCTTCGCATACAGCTCGGCGGCCTCGTCGGCATTGGCCGGCTTCTGCGCAGTGAGTTCTGCGATCTTAGGATCGGAGCTCGCAGATTCGCTCGCATTGCCGCCAGGTGCCGAGCACGCCACAAGACACAAGGCCAGCACCGGCACCATAAACAGGGCCGCAATCTTAGAAAGCTTCATAGTCGTTCCTCCGTTTTGTCGAAGCTTGTTTACTTTTTATCGGCGGTCAAGGGGAGCTTTTCCGCCGACACATCCAGGCCATAGCGATAGCTAATGGCATCGACGGGACAGGCCCCGATGCACTTTCCGCACCGGATGCATTCGGCATGATTGGGTGCGCGGACCACATCAACGTCCATCTGACAAACCTTTGAGCACTTGCCGCACGAGACACATTTGCATGCGTCAACCCGAATCCCCAGTAGGGACACCCTATTCATGAGCGCATAGAATGCGCCGAGCGGGCAAATCCATTTACAGAAGGGGCGATAGAACAAAACGCTCAGCACTACCACGGCAATGAGAACGACAAGTTTCCAAGTAAAGAGCTGTCCCAACGCAGATCGAATGCCGGCATTGGCAATGGCCAGCGGAATGGCGCCCTCGAGCACACCCTGCGGACAGATGTACTTACAAAAGAACGGGTCGCCCATGCCCACGTCGTTAACCACCAAGACGGGTAGCAGCACCACGGCAAACAGCAACACGACGTACTTGATATACGTAAGCGCCTTGAGCCTTTTTGTCGAAAGCTTTTTGCCGGGAATCTTGTGCAGCAGCTCTTGCAGCCAGCCAAACGGGCACAGAAAGCCGCATACAAAGCGTCCCAGCAGCACGCCGAGCAAAATGAGCGTACCGGTGACGTAGTAAGAAAAGTTGAACTTGGATGAACCTACCACCGACTGGAACGACCCGATGGGGCACGCACCCGATGCCGCGGGGCACGAATAGCAATTAAGTCCAGGTACGCAGACTGTTTTTCCCGCGCCCTGATAGATGCCGCCTTTGGCAAAGTTTGGCAGGTGAATGTTGGTAATAAGTGTTGCCGCCGCCTGAATGAATCCGCGAAATCGGGCCAAAACATGCGACGCAGTGTTTTCTCTTTTATCCAATTCCGATACACTCCAAGCACAGCCTAATCGCTTTGGCCAGCACGGCATCCGCCTCGCCACGCATAACGCCAAAGCACACCATGGCCACACCGACGATCAGCAACGCAACCTGCATTACAGGTTTTATCGCTTTGAACAACTTGACCACTCCTTTCGTCACGCGACCTATTGGACCATATCGACTATAAAATCCGTGTTAAGCGCGATTTGAAATGTGCAAGGAGACTGTTATGCGTATTTTGATCGTCGAGGACGAGCAGGCGCTGTGTGACGCAATCGCGCGCAGCTTGCGAAACTTGGCGTACAGCGTCGACTGCTGTCACGACGGACAGGAGGCGCTCGACCTACTGGACGTTGAGGCCTTCGACCTCGTGGTACTCGACCTCAACCTTCCCCGTATCGACGGCATGACCGTACTCAGGGAACTTAGGAAAACCGACTGCGAGACTAAGGTACTGATTCTGTCCGCACGTGGCGGAGTATCCGATAAAGTCGCCGGACTCGATGCCGGCGCCAACGATTACCTCACCAAGCCGTTCCATCTGGACGAGCTTGCGGCAAGGATCCGCAGCCTTACCCTCAGGCGCTTCGCACAAAGCGACATAGTATTAACCTGCGGAAAGCTCCGCTTTGACACCAAGGCGCGCATTGCTTCCGTGGACAGCGAGGCTTTATCTCTTACGCGCAAGGAAACGGGAATCTTGGAATACCTGATGCTTAATCAGGGGCGTCCGGTAAGTCAAGAGGAGCTTATCGAGCACGTTTGGGATAGCAGCGTGAACAGCTTTAGCAACGCAACCCGCGTTCACATCTCGTCACTCCGCAAAAAGCTACGCAGCGCTTTGGGATACGACCCGATTCGCAATCGGATTGGAGAGGGCTACGTTATGGAGGATAGCGAATGAAAAGGCTTTCGTTGCAATGGCGCATAACGATTATGACGGCACTGCTCACGTGCGCTGCGTGCGTGCTGACGAACTGCCTGGTCGGCTATACGGGCATGCGCTACATGGATGCTATCGGCAGCGACGTCTCGGCCCTTAGCGCAGCCGGCGAAGATTCGCCCCAGGCGTTCGACCCAACGAAAGCGACCCTCGATGACGAGGTCACGATCGTCGTAAACGACGCACAAGAGTCTTTTGGCACGACAGCCTGGTGCATCACGGCTGGAGTCACACTCCTTGGCGGCGTGCTGGCATACTTTGTGAGCGGCCGTGCGCTCAAACCGCTACGAGCTTTTGCCGCCCAGGTTGAGCGTGTGCAGCCTGACAACCTAAGCGAAATCAGACTCAGTGAAGATGTGCCCACCGAGCTACAACGATGTAGCGCCTCTTTCAACGACATGATCGCCCGTCTTGGCGAAGGGTTCTCTGCACAGCGTCAGTTTACCGGCAACGCCGCACACGAGCTGCGCACCCCGCTCGCCCTTATGCAAGCACAGATTGAACTATTCATCTCCGAGCACTCCGGTTTGCAACCCGAAACAGCCGAGCTGCTCGGCCTGCTACAAGAACAAACCGAGCGCATGTCTCGAATGACCAAGGTATTACTCGAGATGAGTGAGCTCCGCAGCGTTCCTTGCGAGGACGATGTTGAACTCGGTCCCTTGTCCGAAGAGGTCCTCACCGACCTTGCGCCACTTGCCGAGAATAAGGGCATAGCCCTCAATTGTGCTGGAGACGCTTTGACAATCGGAAGTGATACGCTCCTCTATCGGCTGGTGTTCAATCTGGTCGAAAACGCCATCCGTTACAGCCGCCCCGGCTCGACTGTCAACGTCTCCATCAGCGACAGCGACAGCCACGTGCTCCTGCGAGTCAAAGATGAGGGCCCGGGAATACCCAAACAGTACCGAGAGAGCATCTTCCAGCCGTTCTTTCGTCTAGATAAATCCCGCAGCAGGGCATACGGCGGCGCAGGACTCGGGCTAGCGCTTGTTTGGGAGATTGCAGCCCTACACGGCGGCACGGTAGAGGTCGAAGCAAGTTCCGAGAACGGGACCACCATGCTCGTGACCCTCTCAAAGGGGGCCACCACGTGATCCGACTGTCCAGGGGTCCCACTCGGCATTGCGAAACGCGTCCCAAAACTTGGACATGAGAAATGGGAGGCAGTTCGCATCTGTGCCGAGGACGAAGTCCTGGCGGGAATTCAGGATGCGCAGAGGAAGCTTACGGCAGAAAACCCCGACAGAGTCGTGACCGTCGGCGGCAACTGTATGGCGTCGCTTGCCCTCTTCGATTACCTGCACGGGAAATACGAGAACGTTGGAATCGTCTGGATCTATGCGCATCCGGATGTATCCACGCTGAATGATGGCTACCCCAACGCTCACGCCATGGTACTTGGCAACCTTTTGGAACAGGGTGCACCGCAACTCGTTTCGCGGATGCGGCATCCGGTGTTTAAGCCGAGCGATGTCCTGCATGTCGGGCTACAGCAGCTCCACGACTATCAGGAAGTTTGCTTAAACAAGCATAGGTGTTGCGGTTTTAGCCGATGTCCTCATGGAGGAAAACGACATGCTGGGTCTGTCTGATTAAAGTCCAACAGTTTCCATGAGGCATCTAGCACGGTAAAAGCTAAAGACCCGGGAGACCCCAAACTGTCAACCATCTTTACGGGTGCAAGGGAAACGGGCAAGACAGCCCCCTCTCGCTCCTATCCGAAACGGCGCTTGAACACGGCTGGATTGCAGCGAATGTCTCCGCCATGCCCGGTATGCTCGAAGATATCATCGAGCACACAAAGGAGGCCGCAGGCCGTTACCTCTCGCAGCCCCATACACGCGTGAGCGGAGTTCAAGTTGGGCAGCGGGGCGGTTTAGCGCGCCAATATAATCAAATCGTGCACTTCCATAGCCTCTCGTCTACGTGGTGTACCGTCGTCTCCCCTTTTATCAGAGTTGGGC
Organism: uncultured Collinsella sp.; assembly: GCA_902478995.1. Classification (GTDB taxonomy): domain Bacteria; phylum Actinomycetota; class Coriobacteriia; order Coriobacteriales; family Coriobacteriaceae; genus Collinsella. The sequence continues at coordinate 18,966 of CABSNF010000007.1, read as the reverse complement.
GATTTTCAGGCACCCGAGCTGAACTCAAATTGAACTCAACGATGCCTTATCGGTCGAGGGCGTCCTAGCGAGAATATACAGAGGCGCACATTTCGCAGGGAACCTCCCATTCGTTATCATATCGGGATGCTGTCAAGGCAGCGTCAATGCGTTCGACCTACACCTTCTCGCTTTTCGCGGCCTCGTCTGCAGGACCATCGGAATCGATACGGAATCGATCGGCATACCATTCATCCGAAGCAATCACCTTATGGAGCATCTGGAGATGCAGGTCGACATAGTGGCAGAACGCCTTGCCGCATTCCACGAGAGGCGCATTGTTTCTCTCGTTGGGCTCGGCTCCAAAATTAAACTCGACCTCATAGCCCTCCCCAGGCACACCCATGCTCGGCAGAACATCAATGGAGAAGTGGACGAATCCAGACGTCACCTTGTATACATCTTTTACCTTTGGATCGAACTTCTCGAGTAAGTCTTGAAGTCTTCCATCGGACATCTTCTCACCCGAGAAATCTTTCAGCTTGTTCACAGGCACACCTTGAAACACCTGCTTGAGAAAGTCATCCTGGTCTTCGGCGGCGAATAATGCGAATGTCCGCAGGCAGACTCCAACCTGTGCGCGGAGAAGCTGGGCGACGCAAACAAGATTCCTCGACTCGAGCATGGAGATGAATCCGTCTATCAGTCTCATCGCATACTCAGAGGAGGATGCCAGATATAGATCCCATTGGGTAAAGTCGCCGTTCATGAAGGGAATCACTGCATTGCGCTCGGCGACTCTCAAGGCACTCAGGCTTTGTTCTATTTTCTCAGCTTCTTGTTTGAACTGTTCGCTATCCAAAATGCCCCCAAATGCCGGCTTCTCAACAAATCAAAAAAGCAGGAGAGACAGAGATTAGGTTCCTGCTCCACTGAACCCGCGCTTCCAGTCGAGACACTCCTCCTCGAAGATCTCCCCAGAGTCCCGTCTCTCGCGCCCCTCACGGAACTGTCCATATCAGTGTAGCCAATCCAAGCACAGCCCCACCGCACGGCCCAGTCGCTTCCGGTCCTGCGTGGCCCCATGAAGGCGGAAGGGCGTGGTTGTCGTCATCGCGTTCCTTTCTCCTCATACCTTTTGGGCATGCGTCACGGGCCCCCGCGCGGCGCCGAGAGCGAATCGGCGCAGGCTTGGGGCCAGTTGCGTAGAGGTTGAGGTTCGGGTTTCGCCGGCTTACGCAGCTTGGCGGGCAGAGCGCCCGGGCTCGCTGCGCCTAGGGCGCGGCGGGATCCGCGACGCCGGAGGTGTCGATCTCGCCCAGATTGGCGAGCTGCTCGATGAGGGGGAGGCCCATCGGGTCGTCCACCTCGACGCCGCCGAGCACGATGGTGCTGTCGCGCGTGTCGATTTGGGTTGTGAACACGGCCGGGTCGAAGCCCGAAGCGATAAAGCCAATGCCCGCGAGGACAACACCCGCGGCAACGAGCCCGCCCGCCACGGCGAGGTAGATCTTCTTCGCGCTGGTCATGGTACTCACTCCTTTCTACGCCGCGAGATGCGCGGCAGCGCCGCCCTTCTCGCCCTTGCCCTTCCAGAAGGGCGAGGCGGCCTTCCTCGCCCAGAGCGCCGAAAGGCGCGCAATTTGTTTTGAGGCGGCCCAAGCGCCAGCACCAACGAAGAGCGCCACGCCGACGAGGCCGAGCCCCACGCCCGCCGAGGCGAGGGCGTACGGGAAGTGGCCGATGGTGACGCCGCTTACGGCAAGCAGGAGCTCAACTACGCCCACGCCCCCGAGTGCCGCCGCGACGATCCACACGCAGAGTGCCAGCAGCCAGATGCAGATATAGACCGTGACGGCCACGGCGGCGAAGGCGGCGAGCAGCGGCACCCACACCGGGGAGCCCACGATGGTCAGCACCCACAGCAGCGTGGTGCTGCGCCGGCGCGTCCTCGCGATCGCGCGCGGCACGGCGGGCAGGTCGTCGAGCGTGGCCTCCGCCACCTCGCCGGGTGTGCCCATGGCGGCCACGGCCTCCTCCTCGCTCATACCGTCCTCCATGCGGTCAGCGATGGCCTCCGCATAGAACGCCTTGGTCTCCTCCACCTGCTCGGCCGGCAGGCAGGCGAGCAGCTCGCCCAACCGGCCCAGAAACTCATCGCGCGTCATGGTGCGCCCCCTCAACGTATGCGTAAATCTCCCGTACGGACGGCCACTCGGCCAGGAACTCCTCGATGCGTGCTCGCCCGTCGTCCGTGATGCGGTAGTACCGGCGCAGCCGCCCGTTGTGCTCGGCGGAGCGCGCCGTGATGCACCCGGCTTTCTCCAGGCGCTTGAGCAGCGGGTAGAGCGTCGACTCCGTGAGCCCCATGCTCGCCGGTACGTCCTTCACGATCTGGTAGCCGTAGGACTCCTCGCCGGAGACGGCCGCGAGCACGCAGGCCTCCAGGAAGCCGCGCTTCATCTGTGCCTCCATCCGCACACCTCCTCTCGTCATATACTATGCTATACACACTATACGATGCAAGGTATTAGACGTCAACTCTCATCGCGAAGATTCTCCGGCCCCTGCGCGCTGCGAACGTGATGTCGCGGGGCGGTTGGCATTATGCATGAAACGTCAAGTAACGCTCTTTTGATCCACTTCCACTCGGCCCCATTCGCCTTGTACAACGCCCCCTTTCAACCTTGGGTTCAAGAGAGCCGCTAGGCTGGACGTGCCGGACGGTAAAGTCCTGGACGCCATGGTGAACTTCTCCGATGCCATGGGGGTCATGGGTCTACGCCGATGGAGTCCCACGTACGCGGCAGGGCTCGCCCGTCACCGCTGGTCGCCGGACGGTCCCCACGCCCCGCTCGCCAACGCGCAGGCGACAGCAGCAGTCCAGCGCTGGCTGGAGACGCCGGAATGCCCAGAAGATGCGTTTCCCATCGCTGCGGCAGAGCTTTTTGCAGGGGTGGCAATTTTTCCTAATATCGAGGTCAGCTTGGCTTCGGTAGCCACCTTGAGAGCATCGCCAATAGACTCTTCCTTTATGCGTTCGGCATAAACGTAGGCAATACCCAAAAATTCCAGTCCCGAGTAACAGGAGTACAATTGCTGCCAGTGTTGCCAGCTGTTGGGAGATGGAAGATGGACTGCAATGGCCACCCACGCGTTCCCATGCCGTTGATGTGCACCGCCTTTGTGCCGGGGCAGATTGACGCTGCGGTTGCAGGCATTTCCGACCCCGATTCGCGCACCATCGCCGCGGCAGAAGCGCTGTACTTTCGCGGACAGGCCGCCCTCGCTGCCAAGACGGCGCGCCCCTATCTTGACGCCACCGATTCCGCACTGCGCTATTCCGCATGCTTTATCTGCGGATACGCCAGTCTGTCGCTCAACCGTATCGCCGACGCCCGCCGCTGTCTTGCGGGCATCCTCGATACGCCAACTGACGAGGAATCGCTCGCCGACCACGCCATGCACATCCTGTTCGCCTCGGCCGCAAGCGTCCTGCTACACTTGCCTTCCCCGTATTCTGCCGAAGAGTTTTATCCGCTTGCGGCGCATCTGCCCGAAGGCCTGCGCCTGTTCGCCAGCTACGTGATGGCGCACGCCTTGTATCTGCGCGGCGAATACGGCCGCAGCCTAGGCATGGCGGAAAATGCCCTAATCATGAAACAGGGAAGCTATCCGATCTCGGAACTGTTCCTGCACCTGGCAGCCTCCATGGCATGCATGAGCCTCAAGGACATCGACGCCGCAAAGGCACACTTCGGAACCGCTTGGAACATTGCGCGTCCCGACGGCCTTATTGAGCTCATTGGCGAGCACCACGGTCTTTTACAGGGGCTCATCGAGGCGTGCCTAAAAACGCAATACCCTGACGACTTCGCGCGCATCATCGAGATCACGTATCGATTCAGCTACGGTTGGCGGCGCATCCACAACCCCGATTCGGGCGAGGACGTGGCCGACGATCTAACGACCACGGAATTCACCATGGCCATGCTCGCCTGTCGTGGGTGGACCAACGTCGAAATCGCACGCCATATGGGAGTATCGCCGGGCACCGTCAAAAACCGCCTATCAGGAGTGTATGCCAAGCTTGGTATCGGAACTCGCGCCGAGCTGGTTGCCCACATGTTGCGCTAGCGGCAGACTGCCCGTCGTATCGAAAGCGCTCTGGGGTCCTGGCGCTTTCGCTCAATCAATTTGGACATTTTGGCCCTTGAACGGCACTACCACCACGGGGCACCTTCTCGCATAATTGGATTATTTCCACCGATATCTGCGGGATGGGAGCCCAAAATGCTTGATCGCCGTTCGCTACTCGTTGCCGGAGCGTCCTCGCTGGCGAGCATTATGTTGCCGCGCGCGCCGGGAAGCGCAAACGCCTTCATATTGCCGTTCGCGCCCACCGAAGCCTATGCCGACGAAAAAGACCCTTTCAGGGTGCTCGTTCTCTCGCGCACCATGTTTGGTGTGGTCGTGGTCGACGTCGCCAACAAGAATACGCCCATCACGGGTGCCCAGGTCACGCTCACATCGCGCTATGCCGCAGGCAAGCAGCTCGCCGCCACGACCGATGACGAAGGCACGGCCATCTTTGAGGTCGCGCCGCTTTCGGAAGGCTACGTGGACGAGGCAACGCTTCTCGACGCGTACGACTTTAACGGCGGCATCTCCATTAGCATGGCGGGCTACCGTGATGTCGAGATTCCCCTTGCGCGCATCCAGGGCGGCACCGCCATAACCGCGCCCACGCGTCCGCTTTCCGACGGCGAGCCGTACTTTCGCCAGCTCACATTCGACGAATGGGACATCCAGTACGCTGAAGCCACGTTTATGGCATTGCCGAAGGACGACACAGCAAACGAGCAGCCCGATACGCACGCCTTTACCGTGCAGACCCATCTGCCACAAGGTGGACAGGCAACGCTGCGTATCAACAAAGTGACGCCTGCCGCGGACAGCTCATCCGAAACCGTCACGCAGATTGGCCAAGTCAAGGCCAGTGCATCGGGTTCGGACAATCTGGCAACGTTCACACTCGAAGACAAGTTCCTCGATACGACATCGGGCCTTCTAGAAGAAGGGTGCAAGCTGCGCTTCGTCCTCGACTATCAGGGCAAAACCTATACACTCTCCTCCCCCATGGCCGTTGTCACCGCGCCGGCCGCAAAGGCGGAATCGGGCTCGACCACCATCATTCCCACCACTATGGACCAAGAGATCACTCCGTTTGATTTCCCAGCGGCGTTTCCCGGCATCGGCGGCAACAAGTTCACCTGCTGGATGCCCTCGTTCCCCATTCTGTTCGATTTCTCGTTTGCCGGGTACGTACTGTTTGGCGGAGGATACAAGCCGGTCGGCTACATGAACGATTCGGGTAACCCTGATCCAGAGTACTGGAAGAAGTCACCGCGCGAGTCGGGTGCCAAGCAGGCAAACCGCTACCTCGACGAGATGGAGGGGAAGTGGAATCAATATAAGAGTATGAGTGCCGGTTCGGGTACCGATCCAAGAAACACCAAGCTCCTTCGCCACCATTGCACGCTGCTGTTCACGATGGATATCGCCACACAGCTGTACGGCTCGCTCGCCTACGATTGGGTGGGCAAAACCTGGGGTAACAACAACGACCCCGCATACGGCAATATCAAGGCTCTCTTCCAGATAAGAACCGACCTCAATTGGACCGAGCAGTTTACCCTAGGACCGGTGCCGTTTTTCCTAAACGTCAACCCCTGGGTGCTGGCGAAGCTGGCGCTCGCCGTGGGTGCCCACACGCACGGCAGCGGCGCGGCGTTTTTTAAAAACATTTCGCTCGACTATTCAAACACCTCGGGCTCGTTCACCATCCAGATCGGGCTTGCCGTCACCTTTGGCGCCGGCGTTGCAGGCGTCGCTTCGTCTGCCGTGCGCGGCGCTGCATCCCTCACGCTGTTCATTGGGTACGAGAAGGCAGATGGACACCAGCTTCCGCGACTGCGCGTGGGTGCGGACGTCGATGTCGATGTGATACTCCAGTTCGTAATGTTCAAGTGGACCACCAAGGCTTGGTCGGGGTCGTGGCCCACGCTCCTCGATTCGTGGAATATGTCGGTGAACAATGGCAACCAGTATGTGCTCCAGCGCTCTGAGCTCGCATTGGGCGGAGATACGCCTTACACGTTGGATGCCTGCTTCGGCACGCCCGGCAACATCGAGGCGGGCGGCGTACCGCAATTTATCGCATCGGCCACCATCGTCACCAACGCCGAGCTACTCGCACGCGCCGAGGTTGAGGCCACCGCCGTAAACGTCGCGCCTGTCGTGCGCGATTGGGATCAAGCGGTCACGCGCATTGAGCTCAAGGCGGATGCAGAAAGCGACGACACGGGACAGATCGAGCATTTCGTCCATGCACTGATAGAGAACGACGAAAACGCCGCGCCGATGTATGCGTACGCCCATATCGGGCAGGCGAAGGACGCCGTTGTGGACCCCAACGCCAATTCTGCTGGTGTATCGGAGGACGAGCGTGGCGGCATCAAGCCCTCGAGCGACAACGTGCTGTTTACTGGCGTGCTCAGCGAAGCCCACATGAAGCTGGCGATTATCGCCGGCGTAGAATGCCTGTTCCGTATCGCCTCGGTGCGCTACGGCGACAATGGCCGCTCGCGCCTGGTGGTGCACACAAAGGCAAACGGCGCGTGGTCTGCCCCCACGCCCGTGGACTTCCCCCTTGGCTTTGGCGAGGGCGACGTGGAGCGCGACGGCATATACGATTACGACTTCGACGTGGTGGAATATACGGACGGAAGAGGAAACCAGGACGCCTACGTGCTGTTGGTCTCGGGCGAGCGCCCCGACGGCGACAACACCCTTTTCGATACGGCAAGCACAGCCGGCATACTGTCCGTTGTGCGCCTGCGCATAAGCAACGACGGAGTTCGCGTGATGTCGCACACGTCGTGGCGCAGCATCTCGCGCGGCCGCCTTCAGGAGGATGGCCACCATTGTCTGCAGTGTCCACGCATCACGGTGGGCAAGACGCTGGTCAACGGGCGCCTGTCGGGCGCTTACCTCCACCGCCGCGGAACCACCGCAGAGAAGGCGCTCGGCAGCGAGGCCGAGGTTGCGCTGGAATGCTTTACCCTGTGGTCGGATGATTTGGGCGACAGTCTCACGTTCCGTCAGGTCCTCCGCTTTCCGCAGGCACCGTCGAGTATCGAGCTGGGCACGCCCGAGAATATCAACGGCAAAATGGTGGTGCCCGTTGCGTACGAGACCGCAGACGGTTGCGGCTGCGCATCGTACGCCGTGATCGGCCAGTCCATTGCGGGCTGGGGCGTTATGTCACCAGACGCCACAGTACCCCGTGCGGTGCCGTGGCCACAACATTCGGGCTTTTTGGCAACCGTCAACGAGCAACTGCAGCATATTACTTGGGCGCGAGGCGCATCGGCATTTGCAACGCAGCCCGTGGGTGCCGCAGGCTGTGGCCCGGCATCGTTTAGCGTAAGCAACAACGGCAGGTGCGTGCTCTATGTAGAGAACACCGATGGCAAGGTAGGACAAACCTACGACGAAGAAGGCAACCCGGTAGCAGTGATGGGCAAGCACTTCCGCATCTTCGCCAGCACCTTGGCAGGCGATCTGTTCACGGAGCCGTTCGTGATGTGCGAGCTGGACCATCCCGTCGATCAGATAACGACTTTTTTGACGTCGGGAGACATGCTCTCCGCACTCGCCACGCACATTGTAAGCGCGGAGAAGAGCGAGGCAGAGCTGCACGGCATCGAAGTACCCTTGGTGGCGTGTGCCACTCCGACGGGCGCAGTCGCTACCTCGGGCGCGGTGGTGCCCGGAGCAGCAGGCGAATCCTTCATGGTCACGGTGCGAAACGACGGCAACACCTTGCTGACCGCCGGCACGATCGATCTGTACCGAGAGGGCTCCAGCCAGCCGTTCTCCAGCGCATCCATCGGGTTCGGAGCGAACGCACGCATGGCATCGATCTACGATCCGGAGCTTGCCGAGGATGCTTCGGCCAACGACATGGCACACGTGAAGTACGCGCTCGAGACGCTGGACGCACGTTTTGCAACGCACCCGCTGGTAGCCGACAGCGGCAACGCCGTGCTGGCACCGGGTTGCACGGCACAGTTCCGCATGAGCTTCGCTATCCCCGAGAGTTGGAGCGACGAAGTGGGCAAACGCGTAACGCTGTATGCGAAGGCGCGTAATCTGGTGGCGCTCGATCCCGTAACGCTCGAGGAAATTCGACCGGGCGCAAACTCGGCGCTGGGTGCCGTACTGCACGAGCTTCATGTGCCCGACGCGGCATGCGAACGCTCAGAAGTTCAGGTCGGCGTATGCGACAAAGCGGATACGACGGGGCTTCACGATGCACCGATGACGGTCGACGGCGATGGCGGCACGAGTGGAGGTGGCTCCGGCGGAAGCAGCTCCGGTAGCGGCAGTGGCTCTGGCAGCGGCAAGGATCACGGCAATAACAAGCGCCCCGGAAAAGCGGGCGCGCTTGCGAGCACGGGCGATGTCAACGCTCCCCTTACGGCAGCCGCAGCAGCACTCGCCGCGGCAGGCGCCGGCCTCGTCGCCTACAGCGCCCGCCGCACGGCGCTCGAAACCGACACCGCCGATGAGGTCAATTCTGATAAGCCTCACTAGCTCTCAGTTACCTTTGCGAGAGACGCCGACTCGGCTCATCGAACATCAAATGGGCTGGTTCTGGATACCCAGAGCCAGCCCATTACGCATTAGATATCGTCAGTGGAGTCGAGTTCTGCCTCGAGCTTGGCACGGCGTCTTTTCGCCGTGAAAAACGTTGCGCACAGGACAGCAAACGTGGCCGCGAAAATCGTCGCGCCGCAGAACACGCCCGTGGCCAGGTTCGCCAACCAAAAGACGCTTTCGAGCGGCACGATCTGCGCCTCAGCGATACAGCGCATTGCGGCAATAACAAGCGCGAACGCGGCGCCGCTAAGACCGCTGAGAAGCAGGAAATATCCAACAGGAAGATACTCGGTTTGCCCAAAACGATTGGTATCGACATAGCCCTTCCGCGTTTGCAGTCCTGCGCAAATCAACATCACGAGAACGAGCCACAAATACATGGCTGCCTCGAACGGCGTTGCAAAGCCATGCGGCATTTCACTGGCGTCGCTGTGAACCCACGCAACCTGTCGAGCTATAAACTGGTAGAAAAAGATCATCAACATGCCAAACGAAAGCAGCACGAAACCAATCTTGTAGATCTTCGCGCTCTCAGCCTCCAGGCGCTCATCCTTTGGGCCGGCATATTCACGCCACTTTTGCACGAGTTTTAAATCTTCAAATTTCATAGCGAACTCCTAAAGAGCGTCAGGGTCGACGTCGCTCTCGTCTTCCCAAAACAAGTCGTTCAACGTAACGCGTAGCGCTTTACAGATTGCCACGCACAAATTGAGCGTGGGGTTGTAGCCGCCCGCCTCGATCAGGCCGATGGTCTGGCGCGTAACGCCCACGGCCTCGGCCAAGTCAGCTTGCGAAAGGCCAACCGCCGCGCGCGCCGCCTTCATGCGTAGGTTCTTTTTGCCCGGCATGGAGTTCCTTTCGTAGTAATGGACAGATATCCGTTGCAACATGACACATATATATTGCATCTATCAGCCAATGTCAACTATATCTGTCATTACGGAAACCATATCCGCCATCGCTATGCGGACATAGCAATTTCGATTCGCTATTCAAACTTACTCGGACAGAGCCGACTCGGTTTTGTCCGAGTAAACGAATCTCCATCGAACTCCGAACGATTGTTCGATGGATTTCGTGTTGGTTGGAATCGTCTGTGGGCTGGGCTATGCTACCTTGACTATCTATATGACTTAAACGCAGCAAAGGAGCACCGAGAGAGCGAGTATGGCAAAAAACACCGCAAACTATGGTAACGACAGTATCCGCCAGCTCAAGGACGAGGAGCGCGTACGCCTGCGCCCCGCCGTCATCTTTGGCTCGGACGGACTCGACGGCTGCGCGCATGCCGCCTTCGAGATCCTGTCCAACGCCGTTGACGAGGCGCGCCAGGGCTACGGCAAACTCATCACCCTTACCGCCTTTCGCGATGGCTCCATTCAGGTAGAGGACAATGGCCGCGGCTGCCCACTCGACTGGAACCCCTCCGAGAAGCGCTTTAACTGGGAGCTCGTCTTTTGCGAGCTCTACGCCGGCGGCAAATACAACAACAACCAGGGCGGCGACTACGACTTCTCGCTCGGTACCAACGGCCTGGGCTCGTGCGCGACCCAGTACGCCTCCGAGTACATGGACGTCACCGTCTGGCGCGATGGCAACAAGTACTCCTTACACTTTAAGAAGGGCAAGGTTGTCGGCGCCAAGAAGAAGGCACTCGAGATTGAGCCCAGCGACGAGAACCGTACCGGCACCACCATCAAGTGGCGCCCCGATCTTGAGGTCTTTACGTCGATCAGCATTCCCCACGAGTGGTATCGCGAGACCATGCGCCGCCAGGCCGTGGTCAACGCTAACGTGACCTTCCGCCTGCGTATTGAGGGCGACGATGGCGAATTTACCGAAGAGGACTTCTGCTATCCCAAGGGCATCGAGGACTACGTGCTCGAAAAGGTCGGTACCGACTACCTTACCGAGCCCTTCTTTATCGAGGCCGACCGTCGCGGTCGCGACCGCGAGGACTTGCCCGACTACAACGTAAAGATCACCGCGTGCATGTGCTTCTCGCGCACCTTCATGATGCAGGAGTACTACCACAACTCATCGTGGCTCGAAAACGGCGGCTCGCCCGAGAAGGCTGCCCGCAGCGCTCTGACCAGTGCCATCGATGCTTACATTAAGCAACAGGGCAAGTACAACAAAAACGAGAGCGGCATTAAGTGGCAAGACGTCCAGGACTGTCTGGTGCTTGTGACCAACTGCTTCTCCACCCAGACGTCCTACGAGAACCAAACCAAGAAGGCTATTAATAACCGCTTTATCCAGCAGGCCATGACCGCCTTCTTTAAGGAGCGCCTCTCGACCTACCTGATCGAGAACAAAGATGCCGCCAACAAGATCATGGAGCAGGTGCTCATCAACAAGCGTTCGCGCGAGAACGCCGAGAAGACGCGCCAGAGCATCAAAACCAACCTGCAGCAGAAGACCGACATGGCCAACCGCGTGCAGAAGTTCATCGACTGCCGCTCCAAAGATAAGAACCGTCGCGAGATCTACATCGTAGAGGGCGACTCGGCAGCAGGCGCCATCCGCACGTCGCGCGATGCCGAGTTCCAGGGCGTTATGCCCGTCCGAGGCAAAATCCTCAACTGCCTAAAGGAGGATTATCCGCGCATCTTTAAGTCCGACATCATCATGGACCTCATGCGCGTGCTGGGCTGCGGCGTGGAGATCAAGGACAAGCGCATCAAAAACCTTGGTGCCTTTGACCTGGACAACCTCAACTGGAACAAGGTCATCGTCTGTACGGACGCCGACGTCGACGGTTATCACATCCGCACGCTCGTGCTCACCATGCTCTACCGCCTGGTGCCCACGCTTATCGACGAAGGTTACGTGTATATCGCCGAATCGCCGCTCTACGAGATCAACTGCAAAGAGAAGACCTACTTTGCCTACACCGAGCTCGAGAAGAACGGCATCCTCAAGGAGATTGGCGACCAGAAGTGCTCCATCAACCGCTCCAAGGGTCTTGGCGAGAACGACCCGGACATGATGTGGCTCACCACCATGAACCCCGAGACGCGTCGCCTGATCAAGGTGGAGCCCGAGGACGTCACCAAGATGGAGACCATGTTTAACCTGTTGCTGGGCAACGACGAAGCGGGCCGCAAGCGCCATATCTCCGAGCACGGCAAGGAATATCTGGACCAGCTGGACCTGCAGTAGCAGCAAATCGATAACGACGGCCCTTAAGAAGTTCAAGAGGATATCGTGGCAAAGAAGAAGACGAAGAACCAGCCGAAGAAAAAGCAGGTCAACGCCGAGAACGTCATCGGCCTGCACTCCGAGGTCACCGACCAGCCGATCACGCAGACGCTCGAGGTCAACTACATGCCCTACGCCATGAGCGTCAACGTCTCGCGTGCGTTCCCCGAGATCGACGGCTTTAAGCCCTCGCACCGCAAGCTGCTCTACACCATGTACAAGATGGGTCTGCTCAAGGGCGAGCGCCAGAAGAGCGCCAACATCGTGGGCCAGACCATGAAGCTCAACCCGCACGGCGATGCCGCGATCTACGAGACGATGGTGCGCCTGGCAACCGGCAACGAGGCGTTGCTCGCACCGTTCGTTGAGTCGAAGGGCAACTTTGGCAAGTACTATTCGGGCGACCTGAGCTACGCCGCCTCGCGTTATACCGAAGCCAAGCTCTCCCCCATCAGCGCCGAGATCTTCAAGGACATCGACAAGGACCCGGTCGACTTCGTCGACAGCTACGACGGTGCCATGAAGGAGCCGCGCCTGCTGCCCACCACGTTCCCCAACATCCTTGTCTCGGCCAACAAGGGCATCGGCGTCGCCATGGCGTCCGACATCTGCGGCTTCAACCTCAACGAGGTCTGCACCGCCACGATGCACTACCTGCAGGATCCCGATTGCGACCTGCTCGAGTACATGCCCATGCCCGACTTCTCGACCGGCGGCGAGATCATCTACCGCCGCGAGGAGATGGAAAAGATTATTGAGACCGGCCTGGGCAGCTTCCAGATTCGCTCCCGCTGGCGTTGGATTCCCGAAGAGCGCATCATCGAGGTCTACGAGATCCCCTACACCACCAAGACCGATGTCATCATCGAGCGCATCGTCAAGCTCTCCAAAGAGGGCAAGGTCAAGGAGATCGCTGACATCCGCGACGAAACCGACCTCTCGGGCTTGCGCATCGCCATCGACCTTAAGCGCGGCGTCGACCCCGACAAGCTCATGGCCAAGCTCTATCGCTCGACCACGCTGCAGGATTCGTTCTCGTGCAACTTCAACGTGTTGGTCGATGGTTACCCTCGCGTTATGGGCGTGCGTCAGATCCTGCACGAGTGGGTCAAGTGGCGTATTGAGTCCACGCGTCGCCGCATTAACTTTGACCTGGGAAAAAAGTCCGAGCGCCTGCACCTGTTGCACGGCCTCGAGGCGATCCTGCTCGACATCGACAAGGCGATCGCCATCATCCGTGGCACCAAGCTCGAGGCCGAGGTCGTGCCCAACCTTATGCGCGGCTTCGACATCGACGAGACCCAGGCCGAGTTTGTTGCCGAGCTCAAGCTCCGCAACATCAACGAGGAGTACATCCTCAACCGCACCAAGGACATCGCTAAGCTTGAGGGCGAGATTGCCGAGCTTGAGGAGATCCTCTCCAGCGAGGAGAACATCAAGAAGGTCATCAGCGACGAGCTGGCCGCGGTCAACAAGAAGTATGTGATGCCGCGTCGCACGGGCAGGATCGAGCCCCACGAGGTCATCGAGGTAAGCTTGGAGCCCGAGGTCGAGGAGTACCCGGTCACTATCATGCTCTCGCGCGATGGCTACCTTAAGAAGATGACGGACCGCGTACTCAAGAAGGCGACCACGCTCAAGTACAAGGACGGCGACAAGCCCTTTATCGAGTTCCCGTCCTCCAATACGCACGAGCTGCTCGTGTTTACCAACAAGAGCCAGGTGTACAAGTGCAAAGTCGCGGCGTTTGAGGATACCAAGTCGGCACAGCTGGGCTCGTACCTGCCGACCGATCTTGAGATGGAACCCGACGAGAGCGTCATCTGGGTCATCGATCCCGAGGATTACAAGGCCGACGTGCTGTTTGTCTTTGAGAACGGCCGCGTGGTGCGCGTCGCGCTTGCCGGATACGTCACCAAGACCAACCGCAAGCGCCTCAAGAACGCCATCTACGGCGGCAGCAAGCTGCTATATGCGCAGGTGCTCAAGGAAGATCGCGACATCGCACTGGTCTCGAGCGACTACCGCCTGATGAACTTCAACACGTCGCTGCTCAAGACCAAGACGACCACCAACACGCAGGGCGTCCAGGCTTTCACGACCAAGAAGGGCCGCTCGGTCACCACCGTCGGCACGACCGAGGAGATCCTTGGCGCCGGCGTCTCGGCCGAAAAGTTCACCGCGCAGAGCCTACCCTCTGCCGGTGCCCTCATGAAGGAAAACGACATGCCGAGTTTGTTTGATTAGGACGACGGCAGAACCGCCATAGTTTTACAAAGCAGCGGGGCCCGGAGCGCAGCAATATCGCGCCCCGGGCCCCGCTCGTTGCGGAGGTCATCCTCGGAAATGTCGACGATACGGGGGCTTCCCGCACCGTCCTAAGCCGTTAGCAAAACTCGCAAAAGTTAGCAAAAGTTGCAAAAATTAGCAAAACTTGCAAAGGAGCCACCATGGAGTACAGCAAATGGCTCCGCCATGCCAGGCATGCTCGAAGATATTATCGAGCGAACCAAAGAAGCGGCAGATAGCTACCTTTCACAGTCTCACGCGCGCATGAACGGCGTTCAAATTGGTCCAGTGGGCATCGATTGGACATATGTTCAAGAAGCCCAGGGCAACTGGCGCACGTGCATGAATGGCATCTTCAGGCAACTCGAGAAGCATGGCATCGGGCTTCTCTCGAAACGACCTATCGAGAGCTTTCCGATAAAGACATTGAGTTTTTACTCGCGATGCTGCCCGATTCTGGCCCCAGCAGGGTCTCGGAGATAGCCAAACGCATGGGCGTCGCCAGCAACTACGCAAGCCAATACAAACGCCGCCTTCTCGAGGACGGCGTCATCGGGGAACGTGGGCGTGGTCTCGTTGGCTTTGACATCCCCGCATTCAGGGAGTTCCTGAGCGAGAAAGTCTCCTAGCACGCGGAGATTGTCCATAAGGACATCAACGCATGGCAATCAGTAATCCTCTTGGTAAGGGAAGTAGGCTTTCCGCCAACGCTGATTGCCATGCGTTCTTCTTGTCCTTAGGCGAGCTTGCGAGCGAGCTCTCGCACCTCTTTCAACTTGGGCGACGATGCCATGCTGTCGCGCTCGGTCATACCGCTGATGGCGACAATGCCCTGGTCCTCCCACTTGCAGTACGCACAGGTCGACTTGTACATAGCGATCGCCGCATCATAGACGCCCTCGCTGTGGCTATCGAGTAAAAGGGCCGTCTTGGTGAACGGGAAGCCCGTAGCACCGAAGGCGTATAGGCGATCGATGGCGGCCTTCTCCTGCGCAGTGATATCAAACCAGTAGATAGGCGAAGCGAAGACAACCATGTCGGCGTCTTTCAGTGACTCGATCACGTTGGCCATGTCATCCTTCTGCACGCAAGTGCCCTCGTGGGCGAAGCAATACTGACACCCCAGACAACCAGCGATTTTCTTACTGGCAACGCGGATGACCTCGACCGTATGGCCACCCTCACGCGCGGTCTCAGCAAACGCCTCGACCATGGTGTCGGTATTGGCGCCCTTGCGCGGGCTACCGCTCAATACAACGATATTCATAAGAATCTCCCTTCTTCATGCCGCAGGCGCGCGGCATACATTTCGTTGTAACCAAAACGGATGGAGCTATTCAGTCGTCTGCAGGCCACATCTCTCGTTCGTGCTCTCTAGACAAGGCGCAAACGGTGCTGCACCCCCTGTCGCGCTATATCCCTACGCAGTGTTCAGAACCCCTGCTCACCGAGCAGCACCGCGCGAGGTCCAGCACGAGTACGCCTTCCCGGGTACAGGTCTCATGCCCTATGCGGGAGATGAGGACCTTCGGGAACACGTCCCCGATGGGCAGAAGCGACGCGAGCTCCCCCTCAAGCATCAAGTTGATGCTCATATCGCCTCTCACATACGCTCTCCTTCCCGGTTTCGAAACTCGAATTGATTTAAAGTTTCGAAACCGGGAAGGCAATATACAAAAGGATGTGTCGAGGAACGAATCCCAGCCACGCCATGTCAGCAGCGATGCCGGGCGCATTCGCACGTGCTACAATCCAACCACCAGAGATGAAAACACAGTCCCCGTCGGGTAGTCGTGGGCGTGCGGGAGTCCGCATCAGTAACCTGCCTCCTTGGTTGTCCCTTCTCTGCATGGTCATCTACATAAAGGAGGAACCAACCATGCAGATCAGCGTGTCGTCCACCCTGACCGTATATCACGACGGTCAATTCTGGGTCGGGCTGGCGGAGCACGTCGAGGGCGGAAGGTATGGCGTCGCCCGCATCGTATTCGGCGCGGAGCCGTCCGATGAGGAGATTCTGCGATTCATTACAAGCGAATGGGGGAAGCTCTCGTTCTTCGGCGACAAGGCCACTGAAACAAGCAAGCCCGCGAAGAACCCCAAGCGGCGCGCTCGCGAGGCAGCGAAAGCCCTTAAACGGCCCGCGGTGAGCACCAAGGCACAACAGGCGCTCGCGGCACAGCGGGAAGCAATGAAGCGGGAGTCGGCTCATGCAAGAAGCCGACGCCGTGTGGAAGAGGCTGATGCGCGCTACGAGCAGAGAAAACTGAAGCGCAAGCAGAAGCATCGCGGGCATTGATCGCCATTCGCAGCAAGGCAAACCATATACAGCAGCGGCGCCAGTTCCACTTGAAGCCGACGCCGCGTAGACGCTGATGGTGACGGCTATGCACGGGCACGGGCGCGCCACCGCACTTCACAGCTTGTTTCTCAAGTATTTGGGACGCACACGCGGCGTTCAAAAATGCGGAGCGACTCCGCATGGCTCGAGACTGAGCCGAGGTGCCCTACTTCTCGCCTTCCAGCAGGCCCACGATGCGATCGATGTCGACGGCAAAGCGGGGCCTTCCCTCGCGCTCGTAGCGGTCGAGGTATGCCTGGCACTCGGAGACAATGCGTTTGGTGTTGCCATCGATGATGCGCTGGAGCGTCTCGTAGTAGGCCGAGCCCTCGGTCCTGAAGCGGCGCTGGTAGGCCTTGGTTATGGGGAACATCTTGATGTAGTGGATGCCGTGGCGGCAGCCGGGGCGCGTCGTGGGGCGGGGTGGCAACGCAAAGTACTGGTCTTTGGGCACGTTAGGGGCGATGTTGGAACGCAGCGGCACGGCGAAGTCCCTGCGCTTTCCGCGGAAACGCAGCCTCACCACCACGATGCAGGGGCGATTGTGCTTAAGCATGAGCTCACGGTCGCCATCGACGAGGTCGAAGAAGTCCTGGGAGATGGATACGATCTTCATCGGTTGCGCCCCCTTCATACGAAGCGGGGCCCGCATCGCTGCAGGCCCCTACAGGTGGGCGATATTCTACGCCTTGCGGCACCCCGTCGCCCACGGAGGTTAAACGTACACGTAAGCCGTACTCTGAAAGCCGCGGCTTCCGGCAAGTAGTTTATACCACGAAAGGTCGCTTTCGATGCGCCTGGCTCGCAAAATAACACTCGCTGGGCCGTCACCCCTGATCTTCTCGACCGTCTCCTCCGGGTACTTATTGCGTGCCACGGGCACCTCCGTCCTTGTTATCGCGATAAACATACCATGAGTGGCGTACGGGTCGAGAAGGGCTGGCGCCAAAAGAGCCCAACGGCCGTTACAGCTTCGTTAGAAACGTGCCCCACCATGGATGGTGAACCCGAAAGGTAAGGCGCGCGGGCACGGCGACTCGGCCCGCACGCCCGGAAGAGAAAGGACGAACCCATGGGTTACATGCTCGAGACGCGCGGGCTCACCAAGCGCTTCGGCTACGGCGACCAGGCGCAGGACGCCGTAGCCGACGTGAGCCTTCATATCCGCGAGGGCGAGGTGTACGGGCTGCTCGGCCCCAACGGCGCCGGCAAGTCGACAACGCTCAAGATGATCTGCGGGATGCTGCGGCCGACGGCCGGGGAGATCCTCTTTGCCGGGCACGCCTGGCGCCGCGAGGACCTCTACGCAATCGGCAGCCTCATCGAGGAGGCGCCGCTCTACCCCAACCTCACCGCACGCGAGAACCTGCGCGTGCGCACCACGCTGCTGGGCCTTCCCGAGAGCCGCATAGATGAGGTACTCGCCGCCGTGGACCTCGCGGACACCGGGAAGAAGCGCGCCGGGCGCTTCTCGATGGGCATGCGGCAGCGCCTGGGGCTCGCGCTGGCGCTGATCGCTCGGCCACGCCTGCTCGTGCTCGACGAGCCCACCAACGGCCTCGACCCCATCGGCATCGAGGAGCTGCGCGACCAGATCCGCGGCTTCGCGGCGGCGGGCACGACGGTGATCGTCTCGAGCCACATCCTCTCCGAGGTGCAGCAGATGGCGGACACCATCGGCATCATCTACGGGGGGCGCCTCGCCTACGAGGATGCGCTTCGGCCCGGGCAGGACCTCGAGGAACTCTTCATGAGCGTCTGCCGGGAGGGGCGACGAGCACGCGGGGAGGTAGCGGCATGACGGGCGAGAAAGGCGGCCTGCTCGCGGGCCTGCGCGCCGAGGCCCTGAAGTCGCGCCACGCGGCACCGGTTCGCCTGGCCGTGCTCATGGCGCTGCCGATGCCGCTGCTCGGCGCGATGCCCTACCGGGGCGTGCAGATCTTCAGCGCGTGGAACTACTGGTACGCGCTCTTCCTGCCCGTGGCTCTCTCGCTCATGGTGGCGTGCGTCGCGCGGGCGGACGCGCGCACGCGGATGCGGGGGCTTCTGGGCCTGGGCTTCCCGCTTAGGCGCGCCTGGTGGGCCAAGGCGCTTTGGTGCCTCGCGCTCTGCATGCTCTCGAACCTCGTGGTCTTCGGCATCTACCTCGCGGGATCGGCGTTCTCCTCGCAGGGCCTCACGGTCGCGGGCACGCTCACGATGCTCCTCTGCGCGCTCGTCAACACGGTGACCGCGGCGTGGATGATCCCCGCAGGGCTCTTCCTCACGGCGCGGCTCGGCATGCTCGCGGGCATCTTCTGCCCGCTCGCCGCGCAGCTCGTGGGTGGGTTCGCCTGGTCGCTGGTGCCGCTGCCGCAGCTCTTTCCGCCGTCGGCGAGCATGGTCACTGTCTCTTATACACATCTCCGAGCCCACGAGACACTGAG